>NZ_CAWUDP010000086.1:0-41254 GCF_963920835.1 Scytonema sp. PCC 10023 | reverse complement strand
GCTCCCCGTGAAGAAAGAAGTAAATGTCTAGACTTGTCTAGCTTTTATATAGCAGGAGAAGCTGTCGAGTATTGAAATGGGTTTGGAAGTAAAATTCGGCAGTGAAGGATTAAAGCTGATGCCAGAAATCAGCCAAATTTCCGATTTAGAGAAATTAAAGGCAATTCAGCGAGCTATCTTAACCGTAAATACTTTAGATCAATTGCGGCAACTCATATAAACATACCCAGATGACGCGATTGGGCAAGGAACAGCGCCAAAGGGGCGATCGCCTCTACTCACCTTCCCCACCAGCCAAAGCCGCAAATTGTCGCACAGCTCGCACTAAATCATCTGGTGTGCCAATATCAAGGTAAGTACCATCACTAAATGCTTCTGCTTCTACGTGAAAACCGTTATGAATCGCAGCTTGAATAATATCGCCAATGGGTATTTCTGGTAGCTGTGACAAATTGCTCTTCGCCTTGAGAGTGATAAGATACTCGTGCAAAAACTGTGTAAAAGCAGGTGTCCAAACCGCAATACCCCACATATAACGCAAATCTGACTGGGGAGGTTTTTCGATTATCAACCGCACTCTACCTTTATCGTCAAAGTCAACCATACCGGCTTTCTGAGGTTTGTCGGTAGGGAATAATCCCAAGACGATATCGGCGTTACTCGTCTCAAGGCGTGAAAGTATCCGCACATAGGCATCTTCAGGCTGAAACAAAATATCAGGAAAACCCAAGGCTACGACAGCATCTTGGACAAAAGGATAAGCCTGATCCAACGTGAAAGGTACACCATAACCCAAACCCATGATGAGATAGCCCAAGTTCATGGAAAGCATTGTGCCATCGCCAAAATATGCCGGAATATCCCACTTACCAGGACGCAGTATAAAGTATGCCTTATCAATGCCTGCCAGTTGCATTTTTTCTAACAGATATTGAGAAACCACCTTTGGTCGCCAGTTATATTTAACACCAAAGTCTTGAAAACCAACCGGATATAACTCTTTGCTAAGTGGTAAAGGAGAAATGCGGGTTGCCTGTCCACCAGCTGGTAGCAGTCCGATGATTTGACGCTTGGTCATAGGTAATTAAAGATTAAGAGTTAAAAATTATTTGCTGCTATTCAGTAAATATTTTAACTGCGTAGGTATCACGCAATAGCCACTAGTCGGTAGCTAAGCGGTTCTGGTGTTGCGTACACCACGGGTAGGGGCACTTAGCCTTGCTGTGCCCCTACAATCCTCGTATATTGCACTCAATTGTAAAAAGCTATAAATGCACGTACCACAAGATATTTTAAAGTCTACAATCTACTGATGACAAATGACTAAAAAAATATCCCCCTTCTTCAGAAGCGCAGTTGTGAACAGACGGCAAAAGGAGGGGGTTTCTTACGTTTTATTTCGTTGCAGAAATTACTTGAC
This sequence comes from Scytonema sp. PCC 10023, assembly GCF_963920835.1. Classification (NCBI taxonomy): domain Bacteria; kingdom Bacillati; phylum Cyanobacteriota; class Cyanophyceae; order Nostocales; family Scytonemataceae; genus Scytonema; species Scytonema sp. PCC 10023. Next base: position 39,834 of record NZ_CAWUDP010000086.1, on the reverse strand, counting down.
AGAAACGGCATCAACATCGATAGTGTTGGCGGTGGGAATGGAGGTGGAATCCTCGGTGGTATTGGCGGCTTTGGCGTCAACATTACCCTTACGCTCTTTAAAGCCTTCAATCAATAGCCCAGAAACCTCAGTTACTAGCAATGTCAACAGAAAAACATCATCAAGTTCTCCGACAATGGGTAAGAAGTCCGGAGCAATATCAAACGGGCTGACAAAATAAAGTAGTGTTCCTAAAATTACCCACCAACGGTACTTAGGGTTACGCAGTAAGTTGCGGTACCAAGTATAAAGGGATTGAATTGAAAATTTCATAGATTTTTACCTCCAGTTACCTTTAATTTTGGCAAATTATGCCCTACACTTCCTGTGGGAATAACCGCCCTAGTTTGTCTGGAAGATGCGACTCCCTTTTTTATCGCGAAATCCCAACCCTTAAATGTAAAACGATTATGAAAGTTGTGCTTTAATTTCTAAAATTAAAGTGCTTTAAGAGACTGACACCACAAATAGATGGAGGAAACCTACAACAGTGGATATCGTAGATTTGTTTAAAAAGGGCGGACCAGCGATGTGGCCATTGCTTGCCCTGTCAATTTTATCTTTAAGTGTCATTTTTGAGCGTTTGTGGTTCTGGTTGCGAATTTTAAGCCAGGAAAAGGAAATAGTTAATCGCGTTTTGGATGCCGCCCGTGTGGATTGGGCGTCGGCTAGTGACATTGCTAGACAGGCAACCCGTCAGCCTATCGGGCGGTTTCTCTATGCCCCCCTAAGCCTACCAAAAACCGATGCAGAAACCTTCCGACTGGCATTGGAAGCAACAGCAGAAGATGAATTGGCTGGAATGCGACGGGGTGAAAAACTTTTGGAAACTGTGATTGCCCTTGCGCCCTTGTTAGGATTGTTGGGTACGGTTTTAGGGTTGATCCAGTCTCTACGCTCTATTCGTATTGGTGATTTAGGAACCGAATCCACCGCTGGGGTAACGACTGGTATTGGGGAATCGCTAATTAGTACGGCAGCAGGACTGATTGTTGCCATCACCAGTTTGGCATTTTACCGCCTATTTCAAGGTATCGTGGTTAACCAAGTCAAAATTTTCCGTAGGGCTGGCAATGATATGGAGTTGCTGTATCGTCAGTCTCCGCCTGACTTTACCAACACTACACCTGAAAAGAGGGTAATACCTTCGACAATCATACGAGAATCTCCTCGGGATAACTTGAATTCGCCTCGGAAAAAAGGCAGAAGACCCAAGCTTTCTGAAACACCCGAACCCCCCCCCGAGTCTGATTTGTCAGAACCGAAAGATAGTCAATAAAAAATTCCACGCCCCAGGTATGAGACTAAGACGATGAAAGTAAACCTACATACTCCAGTAGAAGAAGTCCAAATTCAGATCATTCCGTTAATAGATGTCGTTTTTTGTATACTGACATTTTTTCTTTTGGCGGCTTTGCAATTTACTCGCCAAGAAGAGATTAGTATTAATTTACCTAAATCCAGTACTGGTACGCCATCTACTACTAGTGCGAAACCCAATAATACCGCGATCAACCCACAAGTCCAACGGCAAATATTAACTTTGACTATTGATGCTATTGGTCAAACTTACGTAGACAATGACTTAGTAAAACGACCACAAATCAGAGAGACTTTCCAGAAATACCTCCAACAAACTCCCAACGCGATTTTGGCTCTAAAAATCAGTCAGACAGCAACCTACAATGATGTCATATCAATTATAGATTTGTGGCGACAAGTGGGAGGCGATCGCATATCTTTTGTCACTACACCATCTTACTCTAATTCACCCATTTCTCCTGTGCCAACCAATCCTGCTGCCCCAGGAACACCACTTCTACCCAACAGCGCACCCATCGCTCCCATTAATCCACAAAGTAACCCTAATTTTAATCTTCCCTCAGCACCGAATCTACCTCAGACTAACCAAGGTGTGACCCCAGTTAATCCAGGTACTTCTCCTGTACTACCCAAAGTACCCACAACGCCTTCTGGAAAAACCAATCCGACTCCCAACAGGTGATGAGGAGATGGGAAGATGGGGTGATAAAGAAGTATTTTCTCCCCTGCTTCCCCTGCTTCCCTTGCTTCCCTTGCTCTTGTTTGTCTGCTTGCCCTCTGATTGCCCAAACCTAAAAATATACGAAATAAATCTCGGTCAGAGAAACAAATTCTGTTACTTTACAAGTAATTGGTTTAGCTTCGTTTTTTGTTTTCCTTTGACATCTCCCCTCACTAGAAGCAAGGGGATTCTAAACTGATGTTGCTACGGGGTCTACAAGACCCTCTACGCAACGTTTACGGTATGATCTGTTTAATCGCGTAAACAAATCAATTCGTTGTGGCACTGTCAAAGATGCCCTACCCACCTCGACTAGATTTAAACCTAGCTGTATGGCTACTTTTCTCATGATGTTGGCACTCCCATTGCAGTCTGCATTAATGAGATGACCATCACGACTTTGATATAATCCGCGCTCAATCCTATCGCCTGATGGCTTCCACCCCACGGGTTTTTCACCGTATTTAGGCAGAGAGTCACCGTCAAGAAATGACGCTTTTGATGTATATGCTTCTTCCGTAACTGTTAAGACGATTCCGTACTCTTTGGAGAGTTGTTTGAGTCGCTCAATTAACCGTCCTGTGGGAATGCCAACAAAGTTTTGATTGTTGCACTTGCCCATATTAGAACCACTTTTTTGTCCTTCATTCCAACCAATAACAAGGTTTCCAATCCGGTCATTTAGGCATTGGTTGATAATGAATCGTGCTGCTTTATTTACCGCGTCACGCCGGACGGTTATTGCGTTTACGCTGCACTCGCTCAAGGTTAGAATCCCAGTAAAAGTCTGATTTCCCTTGCTTGTACTTGGCGATAAGGCGACAGTACCCTTGGTTGATGTTCCTCAACTTACGCCCATCCAAAATTAAGCTTTTTCCACGGGTTGAGACACCTGTTAGCCAGTTTGTTCCACCGTGGTCAAACGACCATGCCTGGGTATAGTCAAGATTGGGATTAATATCAATTGGTTGCTTACCATCGTCAATAACCCAATCGATCCACAACTCACCAAGATAAGGACGTACTGTCACTTCTTTTACCCAATCAGAATCAATGAAATCAGGCAGATGCAAGCATATTTCGGTTAACAGATGCGGCTTGGTTTCGCGGCTAATTGATGGGTAGAAGCAACCATCTCTATAGTTGAGTGCCTGACGTGGAAATGTTACTGCTGCAAGTCCTCCCTTTTTGCGGTATTTAGGCAACGAAGGCTTGTCAACTTCACCTTTGTAATAAGCGTTGACCAACCCGTTGTAACCAGTGATTGACTCGCCTACAGTCTTTAATGTTTGTTGGGATGACTGTGCAGCCATTGATTTGTAATGCGGATTGTCTTTAAGAGCTTTGTCTAACTCTGGGTAAGTCATACCGCATTTGTAAGTTTTCCACCCGTAGCGTAATTCATCACCACGCCAGTAAAGCGTAAATGCGTCACCCTGTTGTTCTAACTTGCTGTAATGGGTCTGACGAGTATGGTAAATTGCTGAGTTTATCAGACTATTAGCGTGTTCACACTGGGCAACCCAAAACACTTGCTCAACTCTTGTGAACCTTGCTTTGACGGGTATTGTTCTGTACAACTTGTCATCACCGAGGGTCTTGGGACGCTTTTATTTGTTTGGGTAGTAACACTTGTTAGCTTGTATAAGTAGGTCGCTGTGATTAAACAAACTTATGTAATTCAATGTAAAATTAGGTGAAACGCTTGTAGTAAGCGCTGTCTTGGCTAAAGCGCTTACTACAAACAAAAAAAGTATATTTGTGCCGACCTACTTATTATTAGTAAATTACCAGTAGGAGTTGAAATTGACACTCCAGAATTCTAAGTTCTGAATTCTGAGTTTTGTTTGACTATTCGTTAGTCGTTGGCGGAGTCGCTGCGGTACTCGATTGCTGAGTACGCTGTTCCCGTCTTTTTCGCTCTGCTGAGAGCATATCTGACATAACTGTCAAAGCTTGTGACATTTTATCTATGTTAGAGCGGTATATCTCTAAATCTTTATTGAGTTTGTCGTCAGATATATGCAAGCCATTGCCAATTGTTTTCAGTGCCTCAGTGCGTTTCTTTTCGTCTTTAACGAGTTCTGGATCTGACTGTTCTAGTAAAGTGAACAAACCAATCGCAAACAAGCGATTGTATTTAAATTTAGGATTGTTTGCTATTGCTTGCAGCGAACTTTGAAAGTCAGCATCTCGAGATGAGGGAGTTTCCTGGCTTAACCACGCAATGAGTTCTGAAGCGCTTAAGCTTGTTGCTAATGCTTGCAAACGTTGAGCATCCTGTTTATAGCGCTCTTCGTCTTCTTCTACAGCCTGAAGCAGGGCATGAAAAATCGACTCTTTATCCCGTTCTGGCAAGTAGCCTTGCATAAAGCGGTCAAAGGTAGTGACGACGCCCAAGGCATAAATAGGATCGTAGCTAAAATCGACATTTACTGACAGCAGGTGCATTTCCACCATTAGCTCTTCCACCACCCGACGATAAATGGTGTTTATCGGACGGGTGTGAAGGTTGTAGAAAGTTCGCTTAGTATCAGATACGGTACGGACGTTATTCACAAAGCAATTTTCAAGGGCGACGTATTATTATTCTCTCGCTTTAATGCCACTTTGCCAAGTTTAGTTTTGTACTTACGTCCAGTTCATTCCAAATCCGGGATTATAAATGTTTTCTCGCCATAATAAGCTATTATTGGCGGTTTCTTCTGAGAAGTTGCTCTTTCTTTTGAGTCATTCCAGAAGACAGAGTGCAGAATGCAGGTTGTCGCAACAATTTACAATACTTGATAACTCATCTCAAAACAAATCTGTTTGAATGGAATCTTGGATATCTCACCTATGACTTTTTCACCGCAACTACTCGCCCTAGCTCATTATCTTGCTGGTGAATTTGATAATCGAGAACAAGCTATTGCAGAGCCTGCTTGGTATGTTCACCTGCGTTTGTGGCAAAGACCAGTTCCTCTATTTCAAGAAGACAGCTTGACACTATTTGCCGAACAAGCCAATATTGTCAATTTAGATCGACCTTACCGTCAGCGCATTATGCGGCTTCTACAAGGAAATGGTCCTGATGCACCCCTAAAAGTGCAGTACTATATGCCCAAAAATCCAAGTACCCTTGTCGGTGCTGGTCGTAACACAGCTTTACTCAACACGTTGACACCCGACAACTTAGAATTACTACCAGGCTGTGTGCTCAACGTTACCCAGCAATTATTAGCCGTCAATCACTATAAGTTCGAGGCTACCCCACCTCCAGACACTCGTTGCTGCTTTAGTGTTGATGGCAACATTGTACAAGTTTGCTTGGGCTTTGAGGTGACTCAAGATAAATTTTTCAGCTACGACAAAGGAATTGACTCTACGACTGGAAAAGCCACTTGGGGAGCTATTTTGGGACCTTACTGCTATACAAAGCGAGAACAGTTCTGTCTTTAGCTGGCGATGCTACGAGGTACACCTTCTAAAGCCTCCTCCTCGGTTTCAAAGATTTCAAAAACTGTATCCATCATCGTGATTTCAAACACCAGTTTGGCTTCTGGATGCAGATTACAAATCCGAAAACTGCCTTTAACTTTATCAGCATCGCGCATTCCAGCTACCAAAGAGGTCAGACCAGAACTATCGATGAAATTCACCTGACCGAGATTCACGATCACATGACGACTGAGTTTGGAGATACTCTCCTGCAATTTCAAGCGAAATTGCCAAACAGTGCTAATATCCAGGCGACCAGCTGGTGTTAAAACGATGACGGTATTGCCGTCTTGCCTTGTGTAAGTTTTTTGATCTATATATATCACTGAACTCCCTCTAACACTCCTTTCAAAAGAGACTGTGGCTTGATATTGCTTCAAGCTAGCAAAAGCTACAAGCTCTGTTTTTCCATTCATCTCCACCTTTTTCTACTGGAATGACGACTAGACTTTGTGAGTGATCTGACTTGCTAGAACATTGTGTGATGCTGTAGCCTGAGATGAAAAAGCTACAGCCTTGACTGTCATCTTTGTTGCTAAGTGCTTCTATTTAGTAGTTTAACTTACTAAAGAAGTGGTGGATGCTGAATACTGAGTGCTGGTTTTTTGGTATTTAGCTTCTCATAGCAATCTGGATTGTGAGAAGGTTTATACTCTAATGCCGTTCAGTTAAGGCTAGATCTCCCCTTGCCCCTTTATAAATGGGGGTTGGGGGGATCTTTAATGATTAACATTACTCACTCAAAAGTACTGATTAGTACTCAGTAATGAACACTGATCAGTGAGAATTGCTTAGTACCCAGTTTACCCAGTCTTGAGGCTTGAGGAAGGTTTCATACAACTGAGCCTCGGGGGAATTTGGTTCAGGCTGATAACCGTATTCCCAGCGTACTAAGGGTGGTAGGGACATGAGAATTGATTCGGTGCGTCCGTTAGTTTGCAGTCCAAAAATGGTGCCTCGGTCATACACCAAGTTGAATTCTACATACCTTCCCCGGCGATACAGTTGAAAATTCCGTTGGCGATCGCCATATTCCATTTTGTGCCGCCTTTCCACAATCGGGATATAGCTTGGTAAAAACGCATTGCCGCAGTCTTGTGAAAAAGCAAACAACTGTTCCCAAGTGCGTGGTTCTGGTGTCCCAATTTGGTTGCTGTAAATAGCTGCCGCACCATCTGGATGAGGACCGCGATATAACGAACCTTGACCATCTTGATAATCAAAAAACAGTCCGCCAACACCCCGCGTTTCTCCTCGATGCTTTAAGTAAAAATACTCATCACACCAACGCTTAAACACTGGGTAATACTCTGGGTTGTGAGCATCACACGCTTGCTTGAGTGTTTTATGGAAATGCACGGCATCTTCGGCAAACGGGTAATAAGGGGTTAAATCCGCACCGCCACCGAACCACCACACCGGTCCTGCTTCAAAGTAGCGATAATTGAGGTGAACAGTCGGCACATAAGGGCTGCGTGGATGCAACACCATTGAGGTACCTGTGGCATAAAAATCGTGACCTGCTGCCTCTGGACGCTGCGTTAAGATTGAAGGCGGTAGATGGGAACCCCAAACTTCCGAAAAACCTACCCCAGCTTGCTCAAATATTGCACCCTCACGCATAACGCGCGATCGCCCGCCACCTCCTTCTGGGCGTTCCCAGGCATCTTCTTGAAATTGCCCCACACCATCCAATTCTGCCAAAGTTTGAGTGATTTGGTCTTGCAACTGTTTCATAAACTGACTGACTCTAGCTTTCGCGTCAGTTGGCAGGGTTTGAGTAGATTCTGCTGGCAAAGTTGGGGTTTGGAAGTTCGTCACCATAGACTCAAGAACCATTTATTACAATTTTGGTGAAAGCCGCAAATTTTCAGTTGAAAATTCACGGGCAACAGACGCCATAAAGCAGGCTAAAATTGCCCACAGAGCTATTCTCTCTATAGTCAAGCATTTATATGACTGATGAGCTTGGCTACAGATAGTTATTTTCCCTCAAATGCGTGTATGCTTGTATGTTTATTGTTTTTTTTCAAGTTGTTTATCTTTATGTAAAGTTCTAGGATTGATACTAAACTCCCAAAAGGTTAGTCTACAAGCACTTTCAGTTATAGGAAATCTCAACTTTTGTCACTAGAAGAATTTATTACCACATCTGCCCTCAAAGCAGGCAAAGATACGGGGCTTACGGATATAGCTTACGGATATATATGATATGAAAAGTTTTCAATGACAGCATCAAAGGTCGAACCAATCTGTCCAACAAGATTCCTATATCAATTTTATCCGCCAGGAATCGGGAGTGAGACTCGATCCTTCATGGTGTATATGTCCAATGGCGACTTGCTATGCTGAAGGCAATTTTGAGAAAGTTTAATGTAAGCGAAGATCGCAGATGCGGAATATGCCAGAGTTACCAAAAAGCCTGTAGCGAGGAGGAATAGGAAAATGCGAGGTTGGTTATCCAAATTCATCCACCGCAAACGTCGGCGGTTTTGTGCTTCTCTGGTACGGACGTATCGAGAAATTAGTTCTGCTTCTGTGGATGAACTGTGGCAAAAAGTAGTTGATATAGCAGATGTTTCTTGGCACCCAATGCTAAAAAGCACCAACGTTCCCTATGGATTAGTACCTAAACCTGGGCTGATTTATCAAGCGGTCACACGCTTATCACCAATTCCCATCCGCATCTTTGTAGAACGCGTCAATCCTAGGGAGTTGTTGACTGTAAGAGTGCTAGCAATTCCAGGCGTAGAGGAACGGATTACTTACAGAGTTGAGTCCACAGTTTGTGGGACTTGTGTGTCTTATTCGGTAACGCTGCGTGGTTGGTTATCACCGTTGATTTGGTCTTTTTCCCGTCCCTATGCGGATCGTGTAGCGCGATCTTTAGTTGAAGCAGTAGAGGGGGCGACATTGCAAGCAGTATCAAGGAAGAGAAAATCCCTCAAAGATGGTTGTTTTGATTTTTAGGGACTGGAGACTGGGGACTGGCGACTGAGGACTGGCGACTGGGGATTGGGAACTGGCGACAGTTATCAGTTATCAGTTACCAGTTTTCAGTTATCAGTTACCAGTTTTTTGGTCACTGCGGCTGGTACTGTTCACTGTTGACTATCCCTAATCCCTAATCCCTAATCCCCAATCCCTCATTAAAGATAAGATCCTAGTAGATAAGAATGACTTTTTGTTAAAAATTGTTGCGGCAGTAAGGCAAAAAACACTATGTATGATGTCCTCGATTTCCCTTCAGTCCTAGAAGTGTTGCGACCAGTGCAAGATCCAGAATTGCGTAAAAGTCTGGTAGAACTGAATATGATTCGCAACATCAAAATTGATGGTGGAAAGGTTAGTTTTACCTTGGTGTTGACAACACCTGCTTGTCCTTTACGTGAATTTATTGTAGAAGACTGTCAAAAAGCTGTGAAAAAGCTACCAGGGGTGACAGATGTATCTGTCGAGGTGACAGCGGAAACACCGCAGCAAAAAAGCTTACCTGACCGTACTGGTGTTCCTGGTGCTAAGAATATTATCGCAATTTCCAGTGGCAAAGGAGGCGTTGGGAAAAGTACGGTTGCTGTTAATGTAGCAGTTGCTTTGGCTCAAACAGGGGCAAAGGTTGGTTTGCTGGATGCTGACATCTACGGTCCTAATGACCCGACAATGCTAGGACTGGGTGATGGTCAGATGATCGTGCGCTCAACAGAGAAAGGCGAAATTCTCGAACCTGCTTTTAATCATGGTGTCAAATTAGTCTCAATGGGCTTTTTAATTGATCGAGATCAGCCCGTGATTTGGCGTGGACCAATGCTTAATGGAGTGATTCGCCAGTTTCTGTATCAAGTGCAATGGGGAGAATTAGATTATTTGATTGTGGATATGCCACCAGGAACAGGCGATGCTCAACTCACATTGGCACAAGCAGTACCAATGGCGGGAGCAGTCATTGTCACGACACCCCAAACTGTGGCGCTGTTGGATTCTCGAAAGGGGTTGCGGATGTTCCAGCAGATGAATGTGCCTGTCCTGGGGATAGTAGAAAATATGAGCTATTTTATTCCACCAGATATGCCAGATAAGCATTATGACATTTTTGGTTCTGGCGGTGGTTCCAAAACTGCGGCTGAGTTGGGAGTGCCATTGCTAGGATGCGTACCATTGGAGATTTCCACGAGAGTTGGTGGTGATAGTGGTGTGCCGATCGTTGTTGGGGAACCAGATTCAGCGAGTGCTAAAGCATTAAAGGCGATCGCCCTTACCATTGCTGGTAAAGTATCAGTTGCTGCCCTGACATAAAAATTACAATTTTCGCCTGGTTGCAGTGGGTAAGGTTGGAATACAGATTTTAAGTGGTTCCTAAATTTAAAATCTCATAGTTAAAGTTTAAAAGCATACAATGTTGTTAAAACGTTCGCTTCCCAGAATCCGTTGGAAGCATTGGTTTAAACCTTGGCAGCAAGTCGATTGGTTATTATTTTGTTTGCCAGTCGCTTTGACTATATTTGGTGGCATCATGATCCGCAGTACAGAATTGAATCAGGGGCTGACGGATTGGTGGTGGCATTGGCTTGTGGGTGGCATTGGTCTAACCATAGCTCTGTTTATTGCCAGATGCCGTTACGAAATCCTGATTCAATGGCACTGGATAACTTACACGATTACCAACATCAGCCTGATTGCAGTGATGATAGTCGGTCAGAGCGCCAAAGGCGCACAACGGTGGATTAACATCGCTGGCTTCAATGTGCAACCTTCAGAATTTGCCAAAATCGGGCTGATTATCACCCTTGGGGTATTGTTACACAAGCGCACCGCTTCTAGTCTTGATAGCGTTTTTAGAGCTTTAGCAATCACCGCTGTGCCTTGGGGTTTGGTCTTTTTACAGCCAGACTTAGCAACATCGCTGGTTTTTGGTGCGATCGTTTTAGGGATGTTGTATTGGGCAAATGCCAACCCTGGTTGGTTGATACTGCTGATTTCTCCGGTCATTGCAGCAATTCTGTTCAGCACACCTTGGCCGTGGCAGTCCCCGATTGTTTTGTTCAACCAGATATCTCTGACACCGTTAGGGTTACTGTGGTCAGCCGCTATGGGTTTGCTTGGCTTTGTCACTATTCCAGGAAGAGGATACGGCATTGGCGGTATAAGCGCAATAATTTTTAACCTTTTGGGTGGCGAATTAGGTGTATTCGCTTGGAACCATGTTTTGAAAGAGTATCAAAAAGACCGCCTCACTGTATTTGTTAATCCAGAACACGACCCTTTAGGCGCTGGATATCACCTGATCCAATCTCGTATTGCAATTGGTGCTGGTGAATGGTGGGGATGGGGTCTTTTCAGAGGTCCTATGACCCAATTAAATTTCGTCCCCGAACAGCATACAGACTTTATTTTCTCTGCGGTGGGGGAAGAATTCGGTTTTATTGGCTGTTTGGTAGTCCTGTTTGTCTTTTGCTTAGTTTGTTACCGACTGTTACATATTGCCCAAACTGCCAAAGATAACTTTGGCTCTTTGCTTGCTGTAGGCGTTTTGTCGATGATTGTCTTTCAGATGGTTGTTAACATTGGCATGACCGTTGGTTTAGCACCGGTAGCAGGTATTCCTCTGCCTTGGATGAGTTACGGTCGTTCTGCCATGCTAACTAACTTCATTGCCTTGGGATTGGTAGAATCAGTGGCAAATTTCCGACAACGGCAGAAGTATTAGACGGTAATCATTAATCTATGGGATTAGTAATTAGTACTAATACAAACGTAGGTTGAGAAAGATTAAGCTATTAACAGAGAAACAAGCAAGGGAAAAGACGATGATTCTACCTGGAGCAACTGTTCGCGTCAAGAATCCAGCAGATATCTACTATCGTTCTGAAGGACTCGTGCAGCGGGTGAGCGATGGCAAAGTCGCTGTCCTGTTTGAAGGTGGTAACTGGGATAAACTCATTACCTTTCGCCTGTCGGAATTGGAACTTGTAGAAACCACTGCAGGACGTAAGAAAGCTAAATAGTTATGAGTCATTGTAGAGACGCGCCATGGCGCGTCTGTACATCTTTGTTTTAAAGACTTTTGACTGATGCATACAGTTCACAGGCAGGATGCTCGCTAGCGCACGCTCATTGGTTCTTTTTGAATTTTGAATTTTGAATTTTGAATTGGTTATGCGCCTTCCCCTGCCACAGTTTAAAAGAAGCGATCGCCACCCAAATCATTTTGCGGAGGTGATCGAGACTTCTAGTTGCGAATTTTTAGCTCAGTGTTTGGAACCGGAAGATTTAAGTTTTCCCTCAATGCCTCCGTTTGGCAGTTGGGTGCGTTCTGTTGATGAAGAATCGGGCAATCAAATTTATGCTGTGGTGTATTATGCAACCACTATGCCGATAGATTCTGTACACCGGGCAGTGGCTCTAGGGTTGTCTCTACAGGATTTGCGAGAGGAGCAACCCCAGATATTTGCTATGCTAAAAACAGAATTTCGTGCTGCAATTGTAGGATGGGTGCAACCCGCAGATACGAATTTTTCCAATGATCGGGTGTACCAGTATCTGCCTCCTCGTCCCCCACAAGTTCATCAAGCAGTTTACCGATGTGAACACGAAGCGATCATTAAATTCACCGAAGATCTGGATTTTGTACGGACACTACTTTCTGTAAACGGTGCCCCTGTGGATGCCTTAACCGCAGCAGCTATTCGAGAGGTGTATCAGTTACGTAAAGCAGATCGACAATGGCTGATCAAAGCTGGACGTAACCTCAGCGTGCTGCTGAAAGACGACTATGATCGCTTACGGTTCATTTTGAGCCAGATCCACCCATAGGTAGTTAGTTCTGAGATCATCGTTTAGGTACTGTAGGTAAAATTTTTTGATTTTTTTCCATTAGGGTGACTTTTGCAATTGAATAGATTCAGCAATTACGCTTAAGGTAATCACAGCCTCACTATCCCAACTTCTGCGTCCTACCTATGGAACTCATATCACAAGTTCTTGCTCTGGAACCGACTTCCCAAGTTCTCGGCAAGGAACCAATCGTTCCCTTCGCTATTTTACTGGTGGTCATTTTAGCCGTACCCATCCTGTTTGAACGGCTGCAATTACCAGGATTAGTAGGTTTGCTGGCTTCCGGGGTCGTGCTTGGTCCTCACGGTTGGAATTTATTACAACCACAATCAACCATGATGACTCTGCTATCAGACATTGGGTTAGTTTATTTAATGTTTGTCGCAGGGTTAGAAATAGACATAAAGCAGTTTCGTCGCACCAAAAATCAATCGTTGGGGTTTGGCAGCTTGAGTTTCTTGGTTCCCTTAGCAGTGGGAACTTTTGTTGGGCGGATTTTTGGCTTTGATTGGAATGCGGCAATATTAATTGGCTCTTTGTTCGCTTCCCATAGCATTTTGGCATATCCCATTATTAGTCGCTTGGGAGTGGTGAATAACGAAGCCGTGACTGTGACTATGGGATCCACTATTTTTACTGATATTGCTGCCCTGATAGTATTAACCGTGTGTGTGGTAATGAGAGATGGGCAATTCAGCTTAGGGCGGCTAACTATCTTGGTGAGTTTGTTAACTATCTACTCAATTGTAGTTTTGGTAGGCTTTGATTGGGCGGGTAAAGAATTTTTTCGGCGTTCTGGTGATGATGAGGGAAACCAGTTTTTGTTTGTGCTGCTGTCAGTGTTTCTGGCTGCTGTGGGGGCACAATTGATTGGAATAGAAAAAATTGTTGGAGCATTTTTAGCAGGTTTGGCTGTTAATGAAGCAGTGGGGGAAGGTCCAGTAAAAGAAAAGGTAGTGTTTGTTGGCAGTGCGCTGTTCATTCCCATCTTTTTTGTTAACCTTGGCTTACTGATTGATGTGCCTGCCTTTGTCCAAAGTATTGAAATCATACAGTTAACGCTGTTATTTATCATTGGTTTAATTGCAAGTAAATTGCTTGCTGCAATTGTTGCAAAACTGGTTTATCGCTACAACTGGCAGGAAACGCTAACAATGTGGTCGCTGTCTGTGCCGCAAGTTGGTGCAACGTTAGCAGTAGCGTTAGTGGGATATCGAGATGGGTTGCTTGATTTGAGGGTGTTAAGCAGCGTCATTGTCCTGATGCTGATAACTTCTACTTTGGGACCGCTTATTACCAGTCGGGTAGCCGTAGGTTTGACGAATTCAACAGTTAAGGAGCAACGAATCACTCCCCCTTACCATAAGCCAGAGGAAAGAGACGGAACATACAGTATAGTGGTACCTGTCTACAATCCCCAAACGCAGCAGCATTTAATTGAAATGGCGGCGCTGTTGGCACGGCAGTCAAATGGCAGAATTGTACCGTTGGCGATCGCAACGGCTTTTGCTCACATGGATGCACCCCAGTTGGAAGCCTCCGTACGAAGAAGTCAAAGGTTACTGGCAAAAGCAACAGCACTGAGTGATGTCTTGGGTGTAGAAGCACAACCATTGCTGAGAATTGACGATGCTTTTGCCCAAGGAATTAGCAGGGCTTCTCGCGAACAAAAGGCGAGTTTGATTGTCATGGGTTGGGGTAAACGTACTGGGTTCAAAGCACGTTTATTTGGTAACGTCATTGATAACGTTTTGTGGGCATCTCATTGTCCAGTGGCGGTGACACGGCTGGTGGAATCACCAAAAAAAATTCAGCGCATCTTGGTGCCATTAGAAAATTTAATCACACCTTCATTACAACCTGTAAAATTTGCCCAGATTTTAGCAGATGCAAATCAAGCACAGGTGACTGTGCTAAATATTTGCGAACGCCGTACGAGTTCAAGTAAGATTGCTTGGAGGCGATCGCAACTCTCGTTACTGATCTCAAGATTAGCATTGCAAAATCCCCCGGAAGTTCAAATTATAGCTCATGAAAACACTGCTCAAGCGATTTTGCAGGCAGCGAGACTATATGATTTAGTCGTATTACCTTTTATACGTAATCGCACTGTTCCTGGTGGGTTAGCTATTAGCGATGTCACAACCGAATTAGCTAAGCAACTCACCTGCTCAATTGTCATGCTTGGAGAACCTCAACGTACTCAAACTGCAGTTGTGTCAACTGAGGTTACGAGTAGTACCACAGCTACCATGTCAGAGGGAATTGTGTGATTCAAGATGGTTATATGCCATTGTTCAATCTAAACTAAGATTTGGCATAATTGTGAAATCAGAATAAACGACTTGATGTGTTAGATAGCTAACCCCATTCATCCTTAATTCTTACATGAATTCAAAGAAATAAAATTTTTAGCAAGTGCCTTAGTCTATAAAACTTACTTTTCTTACTTTTCCCACCTATTTACAATTGAAACTTGAAGAAGTCAGAATTCAGAATTCAGAATTCAGAATCGGGAGTAGGGGGATTCAAACCCCAACCGTGAACACCGTGTAGACGGTGGGGTTTTAAACCCGCTTCATGAGTCCGCCAGTCGTACAAGAGTCATTCTGACTCCTAACTCCTGACTTCTGAATTCTTTTCGAGAAAACGAAAAAAGTTTTTCCCTCTCTATCTGCTTTTTTGTAGATGGAAATCAAGGCGGTAAACACATAGAAAATTTCAACCTAGCTACTACAAACCTGCTTGGTAAATATCTACATTTGCATTTTTCATGTTTACTACCATGAGTTTTTGGACTGACAACTACTATAAATGAATAAGAAATGTGGGTCATGATAAAGTCAAGAAGACTTGCCCTGCTCCAACAAAACCCACCTTTGTACAGTAAAAAATTAAGAATAAGGTGGGAAAAAGAACTTGATGAAATATCTAAAAACTCATAGCCACAGGTGAAGCATCAAGTCAAAACGTGAGTACCTTTACGTAAGTAAAAGCTTTGTCTTTTATCCAAAAAACTTTATATTTTTAAAGATATTGTAAAATCTTGGGTAAAAGCTTACCTTTTGTATAAAATGTTTGTTATTTTGCTAATTGAAAATTGAAGCCAGAAAGTGCAAATATAACAAAAAAGCATCCAGGGGCAAATAGCCAGCTTTAACAAAACCTATCTTATTACCGAGCAGGGTAAGGTATTTTGGTTTCAAGGCTGGGTAGTCTAAATACAAACGCAATCACGGCTGGAAATATCTGTAAACAAGTGGGAAACTATGAGAATTTTGGTGACGGGCGGTGCTGGGTTTATTGGTTCCCATCTGATTGATCGACTGATAAGTGAGGGACACGAAATTATTTGCCTGGATAACTTTTACACAGGTCGCAAAGGCAACATACTCAAGTGGTTGGATCATCCTTACTTTGAAATGATCCGCCATGACATCACTGAACCAATTCGTTTGGAAGTTGATCAAATTTACCATTTGGCTTGTCCAGCTTCCCCAGTGCATTACCAGTACAACCCTGTGAAAACAGTCAAAACGAACGTCATGGGGACGCTTAATATGTTGGGGTTGGCTAAACGTGTGAAAGCACGAATTTTATTGGCCTCAACTAGTGAAGTCTACGGCGATCCGGAAGTTCATCCTCAAAGCGAAGAATACTGGGGTAACGTTAATCCTATTGGAATTCGCTCATGTTATGACGAAGGCAAAAGAATTGCTGAGACATTAACATTTGATTACTACAGACAAAATAAAGTCGATGTTCGGGTAGCCCGTATATTCAACACTTACGGACCTCGGATGCTAGAAAACGATGGTCGGGTGGTTAGTAATTTGGTTGTTCAAGCACTGCGGGGTATTCCTTTAACCGTTTACGGAGAAGGTTCGCAGACTCGTAGTTTTTGCTACGTATCAGACTTGGTAGACGGGCTGATCCGACTGATGAATAACGACTACATCGGTCCAGTCAATTTGGGAAATCCCGATGAATATACAATTTTAGAATTGGCGAAAACAGTGCAAGACTTGGTGAATCCGGACGCACAGATTAAATTTGAGCCATTGCCTTCTGACGATCCACGTCGCCGTCGTCCCGACATTACAAGGGCAAAAACTTGGTTAAATTGGGAACCTACCATTCCTTTACAAGAGGGGTTAAAACTGACTGTAGAAGACTTTCGCGAGCGTATAAAAAGTGCTGAGTCCTGAGTAAAAAACTCGTGGCTCCCTTGTAAAAAGTTCTTTGTAAAAGATTAACCCCAAAAAGCGAGGAATTGAACAAATGCGTGTTTGCGTCATCGGTACTGGTTATGTAGGTTTGGTAACAGGTGCTTGCTTAGCTCACATTGGGCATGATGTGATTTGTGTAGACAACAACGAAGAGAAAGTCAAGATTATGAAGTCTGGGCAATCGCCCATCTTTGAGCCTGGACTCTCAGATATTATGCAGTCTGCCATTAGTACAGGTAAAATTGAGTTCTCAACAGACTTGGCTGCAGGAGTCGCCCACGGGGAAATTCTGTTTATTGCTGTGGGAACGCCACCTTTACCAACAGGGGAAAGTGATACCCGTTACGTTGAAGCGGTTGCTCGTGGCATTGGTGCCCATTTAGACGGTGGGTATAAGGTGATTGTGAATAAATCCACAGTACCCATTGGTTCAGGAGACTGGGTACGGATGATTGTCTTAGATGGCATAGCCGAACGCCAAAACACACTGATCACCGCTGGTAGAGCGCCAACTTACGATAAGTTGCCTGAGATTACAGCGCAGTTTGATGTCGTCAGCAATCCCGAGTTTTTGCGGGAAGGTTCGGCGGTGTATGATACCTTCAATCCTGACCGCATCGTATTGGGAGGCAACAGTCCAAAGGCGATCGGCATGATGAAAGAACTGTATACCCCGATTGTTGAGCGCAAGTTTGCAGATGACCCATCTCTACCCCCAGTGCCAGTACTGGTAACAGATTTAAGTTCGGCAGAGATGATCAAATACGCTGCTAATGCCTTTTTAGCAACCAAGATTAGTTTCATTAACGAAATTGCCAACATTTGCGATCGCGTCGGTGCTGACGTTACCCAAATTGCCAAAGGTATTGGTTTAGACTCGCGTATCGGTAACAAATTCTTAAACTCTGGCATTGGTTGGGGTGGTTCCTGCTTCCCCAAAGACGTTGCAGCCCTGATTCACACCGCCGATGACTACGGTTACGAAGCTCAGTTGCTAAAAGCTGCTGTTTCTGTCAACGAACGCCAACGCGTGCTTGCCATTGAAAAACTCCAGCAAACTTTGAAAATCCTCAAAGGGAAAACTGTGGGATTATTGGGTTTAACCTTCAAACCCGATACCGATGATATGCGTGATGCTCCAGCACTCAATATTATTGAGCAGTTGAATCGACTGGGAGCCAAAGTTAAGGCATACGACCCAATTGTTTCTCAAACTGGTATGCGTCATGGTCTGACCGGTGTGCTGGTAGAAACCGATGCTGAAAGACTTGCCGATGGCTGCGATGCTTTGGTACTTGTGACCGAATGGGAGCAGTTCAAAAACTTGGACTACAGCAAGATGGCAACGTTGATGGGCCACCCTGTGATGATTGATGGTCGTAACTTCCTTGACCCTGAAACCTTGATTAGGGCTGGCTTCCAATATGTAGGTATCGGTCGCTGTCGCTAACCCAAGATTTGATTTCTCGTTCCCAGCCTCAGGCTGGGAATGCTATTTTAGAGGCTCTGCCTTCATCAAATGGGGATGGTTGACACTCCGAGCGCCTAAAGGCGTGAGGATTCTTGCTTCAACCGTCCTCCCTAGATATCCAAATGCAAGCATTCAAATATCCCCGTTTGGATACGTCCACAAGCGCACACGGACTGCCCGACCGCGTTTGAAAGGGTTTCTTCAATTTCTTGCTTTTACTCCCACATTTGTACAAGATTTAGGATTTATACTACCAGGGTTCCGGGTCAGGAGTTGTCCGCTAGACCTACTTCGTCTTTTTTATGTGCGCATTACCGCTATATTCTATTGTCGCACGACACGGGCATTTTTGTTCCCGAGTTTAAAAGCCGTCCTAGAACGACGGGGCTTTAGACCCAGTCTTTCGGTAAACAATACCGTTGCTGTTAAGACTTATGCGTGACAATTTCATACTTGTAGAGACGCGCCATGGCGCGTCTCTACATTGGCAATCTTGCTAAACCTCTTGCAGAAGTCATTTTATAAGAAATTAGGGATTTTTAGGAATACGCTCAATCTCTGCATAACCACTAAAAATCAGCTTTTGTCCCTCTGTTTCTAAACGGTTGAGCCGCATTTTCACCCCATCTAAGTCAAAGCGGTCTAAATCGACCATATTATCTAAAATTTCCACAAGTGCCAAACTCAAGGTTTGTGAGATTTCTCGTTGTGCTTCTGGTACTGAGTCAAGTTCAATTTCTGGGTCTTTAAAAGAAACACGTCGCCGCCGTTCAATACCTATAGTGACGGTCATATTCAGCGGTACAAGTTCACCGTTGTTTAAATCAGCCTTGGCTAAAATCCGCATTCGATTTTCAGGTAGTAACTGTACCTGGATTTCAGGAAAAGAGACTGGTTGACCGCCAGATAATGCTGTCAATGCTGGTACAGTAAGATTTTCAAGACGCTTTGTTACCAATTCTGCTTTAAAAGATTGATTTATGCCCGCTTCTAATAGGACGACTTGAGCAATAGCTTGAGTCGGTTGCTTCAGGCGCAGCTTACCGCTCAAAACCGAGCTAAAGTCAATGGAAACAGCATCGGTTTCTATAGAAATTTCCTCAGCAGCAAAGTCTCTGCGGATAACTAAGCCACGACCTTTCATTTTGAAGCTATCGATGCTACCCTGCAAGAGTTTGCTAGAGGGAAAGCAACGGACAGAGACTTCCACTGACTCGCTTTGAGTGAACAAGTGGCGAATCGTTTGGCTCGCGACTGTGTTGAGCATCCGCTCTCCCCAGTCACTGCCTTTAGGATCTGTTAAACCAGTAAGTCCGCCTAACATTCGAGTTTAAGTTATAGAAGTTCTCTGTATTTTTGTAACAAATTGTGAACGATTCAGCAACTGTTTGGTGATTGATAGTGCTAATGGGAAGGGGTGAGATGGCTAATGAGCGAGTCGATAAGTAGGTAAAAATACGTCTTTAGACTGAGTTCAACAATCAGCTTGCCCTTATGTGTTCAATCGCGACAAAGAGTGCATCGAGCATCACTTCAAAACTGGCATCAGTTGAACGGTTTAGTGTTAGCAATCCTGCTTGCTCCACAGCAATAAAACCGGAAACTGCAGCGTTTACCATTCGCATGACATCAATCAGTTGATTTTCACTCAAGTCATAGGATTCTAACCCCGTTCTAAAGAAGCTGAGGGCTTCCTGAATGATTGGGGAAGCTTCTGGATCGGTCGGTTGTAGTTGAACTTGCATCATCACCTTGTAAAACGCTGGATGCTTTCGGGCAAAATTACGGGTTGCGTGTCCACCTGCCTTAAGCAGCGCACGAGGATCGCTCACTCCGGCGGTTTGTTGCTTGTAATAGGCAAAAAATCTCTGCCAAATGGTTAATACAACTGCTTGGCGTAAGGCGGCATTGCCATCGAGATGCTTATAAATTGCCGGTGGTTGAATGCCCAACTCCCGCGCTACTCGATTCACACCAAGGGCAGATTCTCCTTCTCGATCAAGGCAAGCGATCGCAGCTTCAATGACATCCTGCCGCGTCAAGGAGTTTTCTTTCTTAGGACGACCCATCAAAAAACCTAATTAGTTAACATAATTAACTAAAAGTTAATACAATTAATTTTATCGAGATCTCAGTTGAGATGACAGCAATCTCGATTCTTTCCTGCCATTTCCCACACAAGTTACTATGAGCGATCTAGTCTTTACCCCTGCCCATGAGCTTGCTCAGATGATCCGCGATCGCACGGTTTCTTCAGTTGAAGTACTGGATGCCCATCTAGCGCAGATCGCCAAACATAACACTAAGCTAAGCGCCATCTGTACCTTAGACGAAGAACGTGCCCGTCAACAAGCCAAACAAGCTGACGAAGCCCTTGCACGAGGCGAGAACTGGGGCATTCTGCATGGAGTGCCAATCACGATTAAAGACATATTTGAAACGGCTGGACTGCTGACTACCGCAGGCTATAAGCCGCTTAACGACTACATCCCTAAACAAGACGCGACCGCCGTTGCTCGCCTCCGGACTGCTGGGGCAATTATCCTGGGTAAAACGAACCCGGCTGAACTTGCCAGCGACTACCAAGGCATAAACGACTTATTTCCCCGTGTCAATAATCCCTGGAATTTGAACTATACGCCTGGGGGTAGTTCTAGCGGCAATGCTGCTGCAATTGCGGCAGGGCTTTCACCTTTAGATTTAGGCGATGATATTGCTGGTTCGCTACGTCAACCGGCTCACTTTTGTGGTGTTTTCACTCTCAAACCAACCGATCGCCGTGTATCTACAGCCGGTCACATTCCTGAAGTTCCAGGAATGCCCAGATGTATTCGTCAAATGCTGACCGTTGGACCTCTTGCCCGCTCGATTGAAGATTTAAGGCTTTGCCTGCAACTTATAGCTGGACCCGATTTACGTCAACCTGACATTCCACCTGTTGCACTGGATACTCCTGCACCTCAAAGCTTACAAGCACTGCGAATTGCGTGGACAGACGAATTCCCACCTTTTCGGGTTGCCTCGTCCATTCGTTTAGCGATGCATGCTGTTGTCAACAGCTTGGTGCAAACGGGTGTTCACATCAAGCAATGGATTCCAACAGGGTTTGATTTTGCCGCCGCTTTGCAACTCTACAACGATGTTGTAGTTTACACCATGCTTTACGCTCAACCCGTTGATTTGGATGCAGTTGGGAAGACGATTTCTGTCATGTTTCGTGAGTGGACTCAAGGGGATAAGGAATTGCGATCGCTCTACACTTTGACTGGGGTTTTGCCCAAGTTCTTGAACCCAACGCTGAAAGGTTACTTTCAGGCGTTGCAACAGCGCGATCGCTTCATTGCCCAAATGGAGCAAGCGCTCTTGCAATGGGACGTATGGTTGTGTCCTGTGGCAATGACCACCGCATTTACGCACCGCCCGAAAGGTGAAGCGGTTGAAGTGGATGGCAAAAAAGTGCCTTACTTCATGGCTTCTGGTGCCTACACGATGCCATTCAATCTTACTGGGCATCCAGTCGTTGTGATACCTATTGGACAGACACTAGACGGATTACCGATTGGAATGCAAATTGTTGGTAAACGATGGCGAGAGATGGAATTACTGGCGATCGCTCAAGAGATTAACAAAGTGGTTGGTAGCTTCCAACACCCACCTGGTTATTAAGTGGTTAATAAAGTCTAATTAACCGATTTTTCCGTAAAGTCCTGATAGGTGCAAGTAGTATTAATCTGCGATTCTTTGAAACGGCAGCAACAAGACCATGCGAAAAATACGGTTGTTCATTGCCTCTAGTCTTGACGGATACATTGCCAGGACATCAGGAGAGGTAGATTGGCTATTCACCGACTCTGACTACGGTTACAAGGAGTTTTTTGACCAAATAGACACAGTACTGATGGGTCGTAAAACGTATGACCAAGTCTTGACATTTGGGGAATACCCATACAAAGGTAAAGAAAGTTTTGTTTTCTCAAAAACTGTGCAAGCTGAAACAGACAACAACGTGGAATTTGTCAAGGGTAATTGGAAGGGCTTTATTAACACATTGCGTCAATCGAGTGGTCGTGATACTTGGTTAGTTGGGGGAGCACAGACGATTCATTATTTCATGAAACACGGTTTTATCGATGAACTGATTCTCTCGATACATCCAATTATTCTAGGAAGTGGGATTCCACTGATTGTAAATGATCCCAGCTTGGAAACAGCACTTGAGTTTAAGGATGTGAAAACTTATGATTCCGGATTGCTGCAAGTGTCTTACGATTTAAAAAGAAAAGCCACAGACAAGGAAACTGTATCAAAAGATATTTCTTGAAATTGAGGATTTAAAGTAAAATTTAAGATTTAAATGCGTTGGTTCTGCATCATGCAGAATCAACAATGGAATTTGAAGAGTAGCTTAAATCAGTTTACGTGATGTGTTTTGCCTTCTCACAAAATATGGAGAGCGCTTATTCTATGATTAGACCACAAATCGTAAGGTCTGCCTTGCTCATGAAAGCTTATGTGATGGACATTTAAGATATGAGTGAGCAATGCCCACTCTACAAAAAACTGCTGTAAGTAACAGGGTAATCTGGATGAGCCGGACAAGTTCGACGAACATAATATGCTGAATATGCATCTCTATAAGTAATAAGACAAACTATTCAGACATTGTGTGCGATGAACCTGATAAGCCAATTAAAACTAGCATTTGTTAAACCTCTTAGTTGCTTGACACTGTGTTTGTTGACTACAAGTGTGACATCACCTTTAGTGCTAGCTGAAACGAGTTATCCGCAGCAACCACAAAGACTAGCACAATTGGGAGACAGGGAACAGCTGGAGCGATCGCGCCTCATTCAAGAAGCAAATGTTTTGTATAGTCAGGGAAACTTCACAGGTGCAGAAGAAAATTTACGTAAGTTGATCAAGAAATTTCCCAAAGATGCTTTTGGATATTATCAACTAGGGAATGTCCTTTATCAACAAGGCAAAGCCGAAGAAGCAATTACTCAATACAAAGAAGCTATTCGTCTCAATTCGCGCTATGCTCTTGCTCATAATGGAATGGGCATTGCTCTTGCTAGTCAAGGTCGTTTACAAGAAGCTATTGCAGAGTATCAAAAAGCACTAAAAATTAATCCCGAATATGCGGAAGCGCTGACAAGTCTGGGACAGGCGCTGTGGCAGCAGGGCAACCGGAATGAAGCATTGGCATCTTTAGAAAAAGCTGTGAATATCTTCAAAGCACAAAATAGACCTGATAGAGCTAACCGAGTTGAACAGCTTTTGCAACAGATTAAAGCAAAGGATGATCCCTCGGTATCATGAAATAAAGTGCAGAGAAAATATTCTTAGGTATTCCAACAAATAAATTATCCAATGAGAGTGGGGTGGCACTAAGCGTCCCCCCAGTTTCTAGGACGGGCGCTTAGTGCCACTCCCACAAGAAAAAGTTGGATATTTTTTTATTTGGAAGTCTCTTAATGCTTATGGCGTAAATACTTCCGCCTGAAAGAGGTGCGAGCATTACAATGAAAATCAGATAGATGCCTGGTGAAGCCTATGACTTCCGTCACTACAGCTACCGACTCGGTATTAAGTTTACCCGACCACACGCAGTTGCCGGACTCCGATGGGACATTTGTGAAAAATTTGCAAGAACATCCCCAAAGTATCTTACTCACAGATTCGATTAAACCCGTCCTAGAACAACTGCATCCTGATGGTCAATATTGTATCGGGCAGGATTCTGGCATCTACTGGCGATTGACTGATCCCCCAGAGAAAGGAGCAGAAGCACCGGATTGGTTTTACGTCCCTCATGTGCCGCCAACTCTCAATGGAAAAATGCGGCGTTCCTACGTTTTGTGGAAGGAGTATATTGCGCCGTTAATTGTGATTGAATTTGTATCTGGAGATGGCGGTGAGGAGCGAGATAAAACGCCGCCATCTCAGAGAGAAGATGGGAAAGTGGGCAAATTTTGGGTTTATGAGCAAGCAATTCGCGTCCCTTATTATGCGATTTATGAAGTAGAAAAGGCACAGGTGGAGGTATACCGCCTCGTAGATAATACTTATGAAGTTATGACACCCAACGAAAGGGGACATTATCTGATTGCGCCAATGGCAGTAGAATTAGGAATCTGGCAAGGGTGGTATCAAAATGCAGACCTACCTTGGTTACGTTGGTGGGATGCACAAGGAAATTTACTCCTAACAGGTGAGGAACGCGCTGAAGTTGAGCGACAAAGAGCCGAAGTTGAGCGGCAAAAGCGGGAGACAATTGTAGAGAAGTTGCGCTTGCTTTCTCCTGAACAACTCAAAACATTGGGGATTGACCCAGAAATGTTGGATTAAAATAAACTCCACAAAGGAGATTGAAATGAAGGTGTTGAAACTAGCAAAAGCAAGGATAACTCATGGAATTTGTGCATCTTTATTTTTGACTTTTGTTGCTACACCTTTAGCTAGTGCTGCTAATAAAGCTGGTGATTATCGACAATTAGGGCTTTCATATCGGCAACAAGGGCGGTATCCTGAAGCCATAGCCGCAATGCAAAAATCTGTAGAACTCGAACCTGAAAATATTATGGGACGAGTGAATTTAGGTTGGACATTGCATCTAGCAGGAAAGGAACAAGAAGCAGCACAATCTTTATGGCAAGCAATATATCAAAAGCCATTGTACGTTCCTGCTTACAATGCTTTGGGAATTGTTTATTTGGTTGATAGCAACTTAACAGCAGCGGTGCTGGTTCATACTTGGGCAGCAATTCTCAAGCCTGATAATGAAATTGCTTATTTTAACTTAAGTTTAGCATTGCATCGGTTACAAATTTATAACTTAGCTATAGCGACAGCTAACCGTGCCGCTATTCTGGAACCAAATAATCCTCATCCTTTGGTTGCTAGTGCGATCGCCTATTGGGATAATGGTGACAAAGATACCGCCAAAAAAGTTTATACCAAAGCGATAAGCTTAGATTCCAGGTATAATAATAGAACTTTTTTAAATCATCTCAAACAAGCTGCTTTTAACCAAGAGCAAATACAAAAAACAGAGCAAATACTGTCTAACAAAGTCAATTGACTCTTGTATAATATCATGAGCCGAAAAGTAGCCATAAGAAAACTTGTTTGTACTAAGGACTTTAGTCCTTGTTTTAGTGGAAGAGGACTAAAGTCCTCACTACAAATTTATTAAGGCTTTGTGTGTGTAGCCTCAGCCTTCTATGGTATTGAGCATCTAAGAATTTTTTCAACAAGTCTAATGAGCAACAGCACCACCCGTAGGCTTAACTTTCTTAAGAAAGAAAATAGCAATACCACTAAGTAACAAAGCAATGGCAATAAAGTAGAAACAATCGTTAAAAGCCATTACAAAAGCTTCGCGGCGGACTATTTTGTCAATGGTGGCTATTGCTTGGTTTTGCGCTGTACTCAAATCTACTCCGCCTCGATTTGCAAAATACTGCGTCAATTGGTTAATTCTCTCTTGGGTTGCTGGGTTATATAAAGATATTGATTCCCCTAATCTATTAGAATGAAATTGCTCTCTATTGGTTAACAGAGTTGCTAATGCTGCAATTCCGATAGAACCGCCCAGATTACGCATCATATTAAACAAACCACTTGCTGAACCTGCTTCTTTCGGACTTAAACCAGCAGTAGCAATAGAGGTCAGTGGTACCATAATCAGTGGTTGTCCCATTGCGCGAACAAGTTGCGACCATCGTAATTGATCCAGTCCTGTTTGATAAGTCATTCCTGCGTTCATAAACGCACTCACCGCAAATAATGCCACACCCACAGCAACCATGAAGCGTACATCAATGCGTTGCATCACTTTTGGAATAAAGGGAATAATAAACAATTGAGGAATTCCCGCCCAAATAAGTACTTCACCAATTTGTAGCGCATTGTATCCTTGAATTTGGGCTAGATATAGCGGCAAAATATAAATTGAACCATACAATCCCACTCCTAAAGAAACATTTACAACACTTGCTAAACCAAAGTTACGATATCGTAAAAGCCGCAAATTAATAAATGGTTGCCTACGAGTTAATTCAATCCAGAAAAACAGCGCTATAAAAATTGCAGCTAATATGCTCAGGCGCACAATCAATGGTGAACCAAACCAATCTTTGCGGCTACCTTCTTCTAAAACAATTTGTAGGGAACCTAACCCAATTGCCATTGAAATAATTCCCCACCAATCGCCTTGTTTTAACAATTGCAATTGGGGTCGTTCTTGCTTAATTCCATACCACACCCCAGCAAGCATCAAAGCCCCTGGGAATACATTTATATAAAAGCTGTACTGCCAACTGAAGTTTTCTGTTAACCAACCTCCTAATGTTGGACCAATTGATGGTGCAAAAACTGCTGTAATTGCAAACGCGGCTAGCCCAATTGCCTGCTTAGACGGAGGTAAAGTTGTTAGTACAACCGTCATGGCAGTAGGAATTAAAACTCCTCCTGTCAATCCTTGTAAGGCGCGGAAGACAATCATAGAATTGAGATTCCACGACCATGCACAGCAGATAGAAAAAAAGATAAATAAGGCGGTGTTAACTAAAAGATACCGTCGCAGGGAAAACACCCGAGACAACCATCCTGTTAGGGGAATAACAACAATTTCCGCCACTAGATAAGCAGTAGAGATCCAAGAACCTTCTTCTAAAGTAGCCCCCAAAGACGCTTGAATATCTTGTAGAGAAGCGTTGGTTATTTGAATATCTAGCACCGCCATAAATGCGCCTACCATACTCGCCAAAACGCCAATCCAAGTTCTTAGCGGGACTGGTTGATTAGAGGAAGATTGGTTAGAACCCTGATTGCCTTGGTTGCCAACTGCATTTGTATTAGCCACAGCAGTACTCCAAGTATTGAATGAGAGATATGTTTCTATTTTTTACCCTAACGCTAAAAGGATGTGGAGAGCATTCTGTCCGCAGGTAATATTATGTCTGATTAAAGAACCTTACTAAGTTTGTAGTGAGGACTTTCGTCCTCTTGGGCGAAAACTAAGGACTGAAGTCCTTACTACATACAAGTTTGATTAGGGGTAATTTGCCGGACTTGATATAATATTTCAACTGAGAGTAAAAAAACTCTAATTTGAGGTTTAATTAGTGTTTCGCAGTTGTTAAGATGCCTTTTTGCTCATAAATTACGAGTACCAATTTCCTTAAAGCAGGCAACTGTTTGGCAAAATAGATAGATCCTAAAATACAAGCAATACCATCAATAATTAAAGTGTAAGGAGCGCCGATTTTCTCCGCTAATGCACCTCCCACTAAATTACCAAAGGGTATTATTCCCAAAAATGACATTGTGTATAAGCTCATGACTCGTCCGCGTTTATCCTCGTCAACAATTGTTTGTAAAACTGTGTTGCTACCAGCAATTTGGATAATTGTTCCGCAACCAACAAATAACATTGTTAGCAAAGAAAGTGGAAGCAAACGCGACAAGGCAAAGCCAATCAAACCTATTCCTAAAATTCCTGGACCCAAGACAATTAATTTACCAAGTCCCACGACTGTTTGCCGCGTAGCTAAATAAATTCCACTAAATAGCGCTCCGACTCCCGATGCTGCCATCAAAAAACCTAGAGTTTGTGCGCCACCTTTGAGGATTTCTTCTGCAAAAACCGGAGCAAGGACGGTGTATTGCATTCCGAAAAAGCTGACTAAAGCTGATAGTAATAACATTGCCCGAATTGGTGGGAAGCCAAAGGCATACGTAAATCCTTCTTTAATTTGTTGCAAAGGATTGACGTTAGTTACTGTTGTTTTCCAAGGTTTAAATCTCATCGCCAACAAAGCCATAATCACAGCAATGTAGCTTAAACCATCAATTAAAAAACAGTAAGCTGCACCAACTTGGGCAATGAGTAAACCACCAATGGCTGGTCCAACTAACCGCGCCCCGTTGAACATAGTAGAGTTGATAGCAATGGCATTTGCTAAATCGTCTCTGTGTTCGACCAACTCTGTCACAAATGCTTGTCGTGCTGGCGCATCAAAGGCATTGATAAATCCTTGTAACAAACTCAAGGCGATGATGTGCCAAATGTGAATTACGCCTGTAAACGTCAGAAATGCTAGCGCCAATGACTGAATCATCGCCAGTATTTGCGTGCCAATCAGAGTACGATGACGAGAAAAGCGATCCACAAATACCCCACCAAAGGGAGTCAAAAAAAAGCTAGGAACTTGACTGGTAAATCCCACAATCCCTAACATCAAGGGGTTGTTGGTTAAGTGATAAACTAGCCAAATCGTGGCAAGTTGCGTCATCCACGAGCCAATAAGGGAAATGCCTTGTCCGGCAAAAAACAAACGGTAGTTTCTTGACCTAAGTGCTGGTAACAGTGCTCTCTTTTTACTTGTTTGTGCGTTCATTAAAGCCTGAGTTTATACCAATCTAATATCCTTTCATAGATATCATCTGACTTGACACCAAACCCCTCTCCACAGGCGGAGTGGGATAGCACTGCTTTTGGAAGAGGTTTGAGAGTTCAGGTGAGATTTTTCCTTATCGCCTGTACCCTATCCCCTCGTCCTACTTAACTTTCACACTGACTTCCGCAGACATCCCTGGTGTAATGCGCGATTCGTACCCCTTGACGCTCTGTTGGTCAAAAACAATTTTTACAGGAACACGTTGCACAATTTTCGTAAAGTTACCTGTGGCGTTATCCGGTGGTAAGAGAGCAAACTGTGCGCCAGAGGCTGGCGAAATGCTATCAACGCGACCCTTAAAGGTATGATGAGGAAAAGCATCGAGCTTAATCTCTACTTCTTCTCCTGGCTTCATGTCTTCCAACTGAGTTTCTTTGAAGTTGGCGACTAGCCAATAATCGTTATTGACAATTGCCATTAAAGGTGTTCCGGCTTGTACCCGGTTCCCTACTTCCACTGTTTTCCGCCCTATCCGTCCAGCAGCAGGAGCGGTAATGTTGGTGTAGGAGAGCTGCAACTGTGCATCTTTTAAGGATGCTTCTGATTGAGCGATCGCTGCTTTTGCTGCTTCGTACTGGTTACGGTTCACGTTTGTTTGTTGTCCACCAGCAGTTGCTTGTTGCAATCCACCTTTGGATGCAGCCAGTTTTGCTTGAGCACTTGTTACCCCTTCTTGTGCTTGTGCTAATCTTGACTGTGCTTGTTGCACTCCCTGTCTTGCAGAGGCTAGCCGTGCTTGTGCTTGTTGCACTCCTTGTAAAGCCGCATTTCTTTGGGCTAAAGCCACATTATACGCTGCTGTGGCTGTCTCTAGCTGCTGGCGGGTAATTGCCCCTTGCTCAAACAGAGTATTGTAACGGTTGTAATCTGCTTGCGCTCTTTGTAAATTGGCATTTGTTTGTGCTACCTCCGCTTGTGCTGCGGGAATTCCCGCTTCCGCTTCCTTAACAGCAGCTTCAGCCACTGGGATACCTGCTTGCGCCTCTTTGACTGCTGCTTGCGCTGTGGCGATCGCAGCTATTGCGTTGCTCACTTCGCCTTGCGCCTGAGTTGTCTTACCACTGGTTGTTTGTGATGCTAGAGCAATATTGGCTTGTGCTGCTTGAGCCTGACGACGAGCATTTTGTAGCGCCGCTTCTGTTTGCTGCACTTTAACTTGATAGTCCCTTGGATCTAGCTTCACCAACAGCTGTCCCTGTTGCACTTGCTGGTTGTCATTCACCAACACTTCACTCACAGTTCCGGGAATGCGCGTGCTAACTTGGTGGAGGTGTCCTGCGACTTGAGCGTTGTCTGTCTCTTGATGAGTAGAAGCATACTGCCACCACTGATAACCAAAACCGACCGCAGCTACAGCACCCACACCCAATCCTGCCAAAATCAAAGCTATCGGTTTTTTCTGCTTTGGTGTTTGGGGGGGTTGGGGTTTGAGTTCCTTGTTCTCAATTTCGGGCTGAGTTTGGACATCACCTTCTTTTGTTGTTCTCAGTGGTACAGCTGTGTTTGTAGTCTGATTCGTTGTAAGAGCTTCCAAAGTCTCTAAGTCTTTAACGAGTTCTTTGTCCAAAACTGCAGTTGTTTTATGTCCGTTACGTCCGTTGGTGTTGGTAGTGTTTGTCCGTTCCATGATAGTTAAATCCTCAGTATTATTTTCCGTCAGCAAATTGCTTAGGGTACGAAATATTTGAATAAAGATATTTAGAGAAAAGGTATTTAATAGATTATTACTTCGTATACGTACTATTTTTCGCAAAAGACCTAGGAAAGCGCTTCACCCAATGAGGTGATCCTACGATAAGTTATTTATTGCCTTAGTTAGAAATTGGGAAAATTGTTCGCGTTCAGCGTAGGAAATACCGTGCATGGCTTGCTCGCGAATTTCTACCGCAATAGGTGGTAGCACTGTTTCGAGTTCTCTTCCTGCATCGGTTAGCCAAATACGCCAAATGCGGCGATCGCGAGAATCCCGTTCTCGACGAATCAAGCCTCTTTCTTCCATTCTATCCAATACGCCAGTTAACGTACCTCCCACCTGTTGGAGTTTTTCTCCAATACTGGAAGTGGGTAAACCGTCTTCCTCCCACAAACAGCACAGAACCACCCAGTGAAAGGGGGTTAGTCCAAACGGCTCCAACCGCTCGGTAAACCTGCGAGCGAGCAGTTGTGAGACTAGTTTGATCCTGTAGCCAATTCCGTATGGTGCGCGGACTTGCTGCCACGACTCCAAATCTTGGGACTTATTGGGTTTAGAGACCATCTGTGCAAAAACTTAGCATACGTAATATTAATATAGCATTATTTGACCAGTTAGCAAGAACTGATTGCCACTTTCTCATGAAGTCACTAAGCTGCCGCATGCATATGACTTGCCGACTTTGAGCTGACAATATAATCTACAACCTAATCATCCCCTTATCAGTCAAAATAGATCATGGGTTACAAGATCCCCGACTTCTTAAAGAAGTCGGGGATCTGACGCCTACGACATGTCAAAATTAATGGCATAAATTACTCGTGCTTTACAGCGGTTCTTAGTTGTTAAGTTGTATCAAACTTACCTTTTGTACAGTACCGAGAACTTGATGAGGCACAGATAACTCAGCCGCCTGTTTGACAGAAACCCAAGCATAACCAGAATTTGGTAGTTCGGAAAGCTGGACTCGCTTGCCGTGGTGAGGAGTGTAGAATTTGAGTAACACGTCAGTTTTGCCTCTTGTGTCCACAAAGTTGATAGAAGATGAGTGTAAAACTTGAGCAATTGCTGGCTGTTGAATAAAAGCTTTGATATCAGGGTTGTAGTCGCCTATCAAGCCACTGCTACCAGCCACAGCCAAAGATATCCAAGCAGGAACTAACCAACCCGCCAACCAGTAACGACTCGTCAGAAACTTTTTGCCAAAGTGGTAACGACCAATCCACACTAAAGGTAATATTAACCAACTGATTCCTGATGCTAATGCCAGAAGAGCGTACTTGCGAACTTCTGCATTACCCAAAACAGAAGCGACTATCCCCGCTACTAACAGCAAAACACCTACTATGCCAAAGGCATAACTCAGATTGCGAGGAATTTTTTTTAGAGACGCGCCACGTCTCGTCTGTACATCCTGGTAAATTTTGCTTAGCCAATTTAACCCAAAAGCAGCAAGCAAAGCGATGAATGGATATAGGGAAAGACTGTAGTGAGATAAACGAGTGGAGAAAAGACTGAGTTCAGCAAACAAAATCAGGGGATAGCCAACCAATATCAGTTGGTAGCGAGGAACCGGACGACGAATGAGCAAAACTAAGCCTAAAAGACTCAAAAAAAACCAAGGAAATGCTTTTACAGGTAGATTCCAGAAATAGAACTCTAACCCATTATTACCGCGTTCACCAGACCCCAACTTAACAACAAAGTTAATTAATTGCCCAAAACTCGCATCACCGTATCGTAACCAGCTTAGCCACAGCCAGACAAAGGTGGGAATTAAACCTACTACAAACCCGAAATACAACATTGGGTTTGCAAGATGACGATGACGGCGATGCTCTTTTAGGAGATAGGGTAGCAAAGCTATCATTGGCAAAACAATCATAAAGCTTCTGACTAAGAAGCCCAAGCCGAAACTAAAACCGACTAAAAAGCTCCAAGCAGAGCGATATTTAGGATGTAATTCAGCTTTAAGTAAAGACCAAATTGCTAAAAGTACTAGGAAAATCATAGGCACATCTGGTGTGCCTAAACGACAGTATTGCAGCCAGAGAATTTCTACACTCAAAATAGCAGCAGCAAGCCAAGCAACCTTTTTTCCCAGGAAAATTTTGCCGATTTCGTATAGAAGTAGTACGCTGAGGGTGCCAGTAATCATACTTGGCAATCGCCCACTTGCTTCACTGATACCGAATAGCATGTAGGAACTGGCAACTAACCAATAAGGACCAGGAGTTTTATGATGAGGAGTTGACCAGGGATGTATCCAATCGCCCTTGTCTATCATAAAGCGCGATCGCCAAGCATAAAGCCCTTCATCATGTGCCATCAAGCTACTCTCCCCAGAACTAAATAGCAATAAGGGGAGTATCCAAATTAACAAAGTGACGTGAGGATAGGCACGCAAAAACCCCGTAACAACCTTCATGGGATGAAGAAATTGTAGTTTATATAACATTGAATTATGACTAGCCAAATTCTTCCTTTGGCTCATTATATTTTTATGTCTCTTCTTAGAATACGTATGGTGGTAGATCAATTGTTTCCGCCAAACGGTACCTAAATTAACAAAATTTTGGAAAAATTTGTTCTCAATAGAGGTTTATGCCGCTTAGACCAGACCAACGCATTAAGCTAGATGATACAGACGACAAGCTGTTCTATGATTATCCCCGCTTCGTCACTCATGTGGACGAAGGTTTTATTCAACAGCTGACGGACTTATACCGCGATCGCCTCAAACCCAACACTCGCATTTTAGATATGATGAGTAGTTGGGTTTCACATCTGCCTCAAGACATATCTTTTGCTCATGTTGAGGGACACGGACTCAACGCCGAGGAATTGGCACGAAATCCCCAGTTAAATCATTACTTTGTCCAAAATCTCAACGAAAATCCTCAGCTACCCGTACCAGACCAGGATTTTGATGCCGTTCTCAACTGCGTTTCAGTGCAGTATTTGCAATATCCAGAAGCGGTATTTTCAGAAATTCACCGCATCCTCAAACCTGGTGGTGTGGCAATTTTCAGCTTTTCTAACCGAATGTTTTTTCAGAAGGCGATTCAAGCGTGGCGAGAGGGTACAGAAGCCAGTAGAGTTGAATTGGTAAAAGGCTATTTCTCTGCTGTTCCAGGTTTCACGTCTCCAGAAGTAATTGCTCGTGTGTCAACTCTTCCCAATTTCTTACAGTGGATGGGTGTCACGGGAGGAGATCCGTTCTATGCTGTCATTGCTTACCGTAGTAATTAGCCATCGTTATCAAAAACTTCGTCTGATTACAAGCCAAAAGCAGCATCGATAAATTTCCACCTAATGTCAAGCAAAACAAGGAGGCAAACATGAATTTCCCGCGCGCCCGTAGAATTTTTGCAGCTTTGTTGTTATGTGTATTAGTATTTACAACAGCTTGCGCTCCGAAAACACCCACTCGTTTTGACCAGGTGCAACAGGAAAGCAGCCAACAAAGAAGCGGTCAGGCGGTTGCGAAAGATGCAACCCAAGGTGGCGAATTTAACAAGTTCTTCCCAAGTCCTCAGGCTGGCTACCAGCGCGTATTTACTCAAGAGAAAAAAGGCTTTGCTGAAGCGAAGTTGAAAAAAGACGGCAAAGACGTTGCTGTCATTTCCGTTAATGATACACAA
This sequence comes from Scytonema sp. PCC 10023, assembly GCF_963920835.1. Taxonomy (NCBI): domain Bacteria; kingdom Bacillati; phylum Cyanobacteriota; class Cyanophyceae; order Nostocales; family Scytonemataceae; genus Scytonema; species Scytonema sp. PCC 10023. The sequence goes on along the minus strand of NZ_CAWUDP010000086.1, from coordinate 5,937 downwards.
GCAATCAAAGGGAGCGCCAACCCAGCGGCAAAATTCGTAAACAGCTCAAACACAATAGCGGGATATCCAGCTGTCAGCCAAGGCACAACCGGCACTGCTATTTTAGTTGGCAATCGCTACCAGGTGAAAGTACAATCCCGCGATCCGTCATTCACAGAAGCTGATCGCGAAGCTTGGTTACAGAAATTTAACCTTAATGGTTTGACGCGGCTAGCTAAAGCCCAATAACTAAAAAAAGACAATTAGCAATTTGGCAAGTGGAATCCTGAGTAACCAAAAAACAATATAGGAGTCTATTGTGAGCAAACCGATTCAACAATTGGTTGATGAACTACCAACCAACAACTTGACCGTTTCTGCATTGCGATCGCTCGATTTTGTCGCTCCTGGTGAGTGGCAAAACGTAGTAGGCTTTGTCAACACCATCAAAACTGTGACTGGTGAAACCGACGAAGATTTGATTCAGCAAATTGGCGAACGCGCGATTTATCTCTACAACGACCGTTCTCAGGGATATCAACGAGCTATGTGGCTCTATCAAACTGTCGATAGCACAGATAGAGCACTTGGTGCAGCTGCTTTGGCGAACAAAGTCGGTGAGAAAATTCCCCTTTTAGGTTTTTTAAACCGAGTCACACCCAAAGCTGAAAAAGCCCAAACCATCGACTTGTCCCTGAAATTAGTCGCTGAGTTAGTAGCCTTCTGCCAAATTAACGGTATTCCCGGAGACAGCATTGGGGATTTTGTCGCGTCTTTGGGTGAATACAGTGGTGAGTCGTTCATGCGTATGGCTGCATTAGTTTGCTTTGATGGTTTGATACCCCTAGGTCCAGACTTCATCAGTACCGCACTCTCTAAAATTAATCAGACAAGTCCTCAGGAGTTAGAGCAAAACTCGACTTTTCAGAATATTAGCCAAGACATTCCAGGTAACAATTCCGGTAGCAAACTGAACTTTATCGGTGAAAGCTTCAACTCAGTGAGTGGTTGGATGAGTGGTTTGGTTGCTTCCAGGGGTTTAACGCCACAAAAGGTAGCCAACAACTTGCAAAACTTTATCGACTTTGCTGATGACAAGTTAGACTACCTCGCCGCGTTCCTGGATGTATCGACGAATTACTACGAACATACTGGCACGCAAACCTTAGCACGTCGCTTGATTGAACGAGCTTCGGCTGAGATTTAACTCAATAGCTTTATAGGTAATTGGTAATACTTTATATTACCGATTACCTAATACTAAAGAATTATCAAAAAAATATACTTCTAAAGAGGTAATTCTAGCCGTTGTCATCCCGATGAAGCATACATTAATCTGCGTTTATCTGCTACAGCGTGCGGTTCCTTTATTCTTCACTATATTCCACCCAATTGAAAAACGAGCGCGTAACTATTCCAGCTTTCACACGCAAATCAACCTAATGGCTGGTTTTATAACCCAGATAAGTTACGTATATTAAGGCAGGTGATGTGCTTGTTCTTTTTCCGTAAAAGCACGGCATTGCCGTGCTTTTCTTACCTCGGCAAATTGGCTTCCTTCACAGTCGCGGACAGGAAAGGTTCAAAGCGTTGAAAATTTTCCAGTTTCTCGAACTGACCGGTCTGCGAACCTGGATCAAAGGCAGTGGTTATCACATAAAGTGCTTTACCATCAAAGGCAACATAACCAAGATGCTGCTCTTTGATTCCACCTTTTTGCTGAATTCCTAAAAACCGATAGCGGATTCCTTGAAGTTTACCAACCGATACTTGTTGTGGAGACTGTGCCGAGAAAACAATACGGTCACTATACAGATTCCGACGGTCTTTCTCCAAAATATTGTGATGCTCCGCAACCCAAAGTTTCAGTGCAGTTGCTAACTGGTTTTGGTAGTTGGGTTTTTGGTAATCCACGTTTGAACTTGGTGGAATACCAGCTTTTGCCAACATCTGTTGAAAATTTGTTTGCTTCTCCAGAGGATAAACTCCTATTTCAACCGTACCCAAAATATTTTTATTTGATGACACGCACAACAGAGGAGCATTTCCATCACAAGCAGCAACTTGCCAGCCAGGAGGGGCAGATGTTTTTCTTAAGATACTTTTCCAGATATTTCCTTGATTTGGTTGAGAGTTGCTGGATGTGGTTTGAGGCTGCTTTTGAGCAGCATTGGCTTGTTCTGGAGACGGCTGTGATTTGTTATTTGAAGACAAGTAGGGGAGAGCGTATTTTACAAATCCCAGCGGTGTGAACACCACCAGCAAAATAACACCAAGCAAGACGTGATACAGTCGTAACATTTTTTTATATTGTGCGTGAGATAGCAGATAAATAGTATCTATAAAATTTGTCGATATCTTGTGAAGAAAGTTTCTTCTCTAGCTTGTATGCCAAGATACTACTGTACCGATACAACTTACACGCCAAGTCAATAACTTTCCGGAAATGTCACGTTGATTTACCCCACACGCCAGTCGCCTGCGGAGGGAAACCCTCCTGCAGCGCTGGCTCCCCTTAATCCCCTCCCCAAGGCATCGGGGAGGGGAGGTTTTGGCGCAAGACAAAACCGGGGTGGGGTGAAGCGAGAATCGCGGGCAAATATAAGGGCCATGAGGCAACGTAATTACAAGGTTCTTGGCTTAGACACGTATGGCAAGATGCCCACCCCACAAGATTGGATAATTTATTTGTTGGAAATCCCTTAGGCGATTTGAACATGTCTTTCGTTACAAATGTATCGAAAGGGTGCGCCTAACACACCCTACAAGAATTTTATTTTTACTTTATAAATAACCTCTGACAGACGTTTCAAACTACTTTTCACTTTGCCTAATAATTGCAGTTATTTCTTCAAAAACCAAGTCAGCAGAGTGTTGGACAACAGGACTTAATTCCAGTCCAAAATCAAGATTTTCTGCTTCAATTAAATAAACCGTCACCTCTTCGGGAAAGTCTTCTTTAAAGATTTTCTTACCTGCGGCTAAAGCATGATCCCAACGAAAATCATGCAAATTATAACTAGGTTCCGGCAAGGCTTCAAGCTCTTTGCCAGGAACTTTAAATACAGCGCCTGGTTCAGAACCCGTCGAACTTGCATCAATAATGATTAACTTTTTGCTGCCTCTTGCTTGAAACATCACCTCCATCCCAGCAGTACCACAGTCATAAACTTGCACATGAGGATGAGGATGTTGGACAAGATATTGTTGTAAGCGTTGGGCAATGATCACACCTACAGCGTCGTCACTACGGTTAAGATTTCCGCAACCGATGATTGTGAGTATGGAAGAATACTGCATTTATTTTGATTGTTCGTGATATAATCCCGCAGGCAAGCTGTTATGAGAAAAATGTTAGAACCCTGGCAAGTCATTGGAAGTAAGACGACTTATGAAGATGCTTGGTTGAAAGTTCAAAGCGATTGCTGCTTGACGAAAAGTGGTAAGGTGATCGAGCCTTATCATGTTCTTCAATATCCCACTTGGGTCAATGTCGTTGCACTGACTTCTGATACAGAAATTTTGCTGGTGCGTCAGTACCGTCATGGAGTTGCAAGAATCCTGACTGAGTTACCATCTGGGGCAGTGGAGTCAAGTGATGAAAATCCTGAAGCTGCAATACGACGGGAACTGATGGAGGAAACAGGATTCACCGGAGGTGAGTTTTTTCAAATCGGCTGCACCTATGCTAACCCAGCTAATCACAATAATTTGGTTTGGTCATTCCTTGCTATTAACATACAGCTAACTCAAGAATTGAAATTAGATTTTAATGAAGAAGTTGAAGTTATACGCGAAGATTTTAAGGAATTTTTAAAGCAGGTTTGGCAAGGAAATTTACCGAAGAAAGGCAGAGGGCAGAGGGCAGAGGGCAGAAGGAAAGAAGGTAAGCTTTGATACAAAAATAAGTCCTCTGTTCTCTGCCATAAGGTTTAAAGCCCCTGAATTTATTTATGGAGAAAAATAAACGCGTAGCAACTTTATTAAATCCCCCGAATTCATTCGTGGGGACGCCTTCTGCCTTCTGCCTTCGTACTTCTGCCTTCTTAAAACTACAGGGGTTGCATATTGCTGCGCTGCATTTTGCTGTTTTCTTTATTTTTCAGAATCAAATGCCGATTTTTGGGAAATTACGTCAGGAATTAAAAGAGAATCTCATTAGGGAATAGCTGTAAACTTTGGGCAATGAGTACACCTACAGCGTCGTCACTGCAATTGAGATTTCCGCAACCAATGATTGTAAGCATGGGAGTATACTGGATTTCTTTTGATTGTGTTGTGATATATAGCACTTTTCGTTTGGATGAAGTACAGATAAATCTCGTGTAAATCTCGTGTCCATCTGTGGTTCTTATTTTTTGATGTATTGCACTCAACACCAGAACCGCTATAGTCCCGCAGGTAAGTCGTCAGGAATTTAAGAGATAAGCTACTAAGGAATTAAGGCAAACAAGTTATTCCGTCTGGCTATCTAACCAATATGAAAATCTTTCGGCAGCATGAGCAATATCCTGCCTTTAGTAATAGAGTAAAGTACGAGTACTTTTGCAAAACTAAATATATACCTTAGTGTAAAATTCTTGAATTTTACTCATAGTAATTATTAGGCATCTCCTATGAAAAACGATTTTAATTTAATCCCAAAACCTCATGAGTTACAACAGCAGATCGCTGAGGCGGTTTCTGAGCTTAAAGAAGAATTGTCTCTTGAGCAAGGGCAATTACAAAATCAGCATTTGCGCCACCCAATTGGGCTATCAACAGGACTTTTCTCTGCCTTGAGTGCGATCGCCCATGTCATCGGCTCTACAAGACGAAACTTGAATTAGTACTTCGTGCAATCCCAAATTTTCTAACCGTAGGATTTTTATTTTTCCATCAAATTTTTAATTTTCCCCAATAGACGCGGCATCTTGATTCGTTTTGTGTCGTGTTCATGGCACCCTGCTGCCAAAGCTTTTTCGCGATCGCCGATAGCCATCGACTCGTCATTTATAGGACTTACGCCAGAAAGCTGAGTATATACGTCATTGCATTACAGAAGATGATACCTTTGGCTGGTTTAATCACTGTGGTCTATTTACCTGAAAATTGCCGTAAACATTAACCCAGGCTGTGCAAGGGTTTGAAATTAGTTGTCGCAGATGTCTATTGTGAGTGATGGGTGCCGCACTCATTACCCCATACCAAGGGATACCGAAAAGCAAGTTTCTTACCGATTTGGTAGGCGCTCATCGCACATTTTGCCAATTTCACTAGCATCGGGATCATTGGGGTTAGTTTTGAAATACTGACGGATGAACGCGCACCCTTGCCTGAGTAAATTATCAAAATTCCATTTCCACAGTTTCACCGTGTTGTCCATACTAGCAGTTGCCAGCATTTTGCCATCCGGGCTGAAGCTGACGCCAATAACCGAGTCTGTATGCCTAGTAAGGATTTTAATTTCTTTACGTCTAGCGGTATCCCACAGTTTCACCGTGTTGTCATCACTAGCAGTTGCCAGGATTTTGCCATTCGGGCTGAAGCTGACGCCCCAAACCCCGTTTGTATGCCCAGTCAGGGTTTTGATTACTTGACCTGTAGCGGTATCCCACAGTTTCACCGTGTTGTCATAACTAGCAGTTGCCAGCATTTTGCCATCCGGGCTGAAGTTGACCCCCCAAACCGCGTTTGTATGCCCAGTCAGGGTTTTAATTTCTTGATATGTGGCGGTATTCCACAGTTTTACCGTCTTGTCCATACTAGCAGTTGCCAGGATTTTGCCATCCGGGCTGAAGCTGACGCCCCTAACCGCGTTTGTATGCCCAGTCAGGATTTTAATTTGTTTGCCTGTAGCGGTATCCCATAGTTTTACAGTCTTGTCATCACTTGCAGTTGCCAGCATTTTGCCATCCCGGCTAAAGCTGACGCCCCTAACCGCGTTTGTATGCCCAGTCAGGATTTTAATTTGTTTGC
>NZ_CAWUDP010000085.1:0-41461 GCF_963920835.1 Scytonema sp. PCC 10023 | reverse complement strand
TCAACTTTTGGTTTTATGCAGGAGGACCACCTAATTTTTGACCAGTTTGAGGTCCCACAACTCCATCTGCTGTTAAACCGTTGTCGCTTTGAAATTTTTTGACGGCATTTTCGGTTGCTTCATCAAATGTGCCGTTAACTGCACCTGCGTCGAGATATCCCTTTGCAGACAAATCGCGTTGCAGTCCTTCTACAAATGGACCACTTGAACCACGACTTAAAGTTGGAGGCATACCCATTGTTCTGTTTCTCCTTGATGAATCACAAGATTAACTACTGTGTGAAATTGAGATTTGAAAAACAAGTAAGAAGATAGAAGCCGCAAAACAAATATAGAGAGCGTGATTCTTCAACTTTGATTCTTCCTACTTTTCTCTAGGGTTCAACTTTTGGTTTTATGCAGGAGGACCACCTAATTTTTGACCAGTTTGAGGTCCAACAATTCCATCAACTGTTAAGCCATTATCCTTTTGAAATGCTTTGACTGCATTTTCGGTTGCTTCATCAAATATGCCGTTAACTGCAGTAGCTTCGAGATATCCCTTTGCAGACAGGTCACGTTGCAGTTCTGATACAAATGGATCTATGGAACCAAGACTTAAAGTTGGAGGCGTACTCATTGTTGTGTTTCTCCTGGAAACTACATATTGAAGGAACATTTTGAAGCTCAGTTTTTATTGGATGGCTTCAATTTAATGGCACGCAGCTACAGTAGGAAGCCTACGTGACCAAAATTTTTTATCGATAAGTCCACTCAACCTCTAGGCGCGACATCCCACTCCACCTCTAGGTGTGAGTAACCACGAAATATCATATTTGGGGAGTGGGTGAGTTCTTGGTTTGGGCGGAGTCTTAGATTTGGTAGCCTCTTAGATAAGATCTCCAGCGCTATCCTTGCTTCCCGACGAGCGAAGTTGGAACCAATGCAGCGATGGACTCCATGACCAAATGCAAGATGGTTGGGAGTTATGTCTTTGAAGCGTTCTAAATCAAGACTATCAGGATTGGTGTATTTAGTTTCATCCCGATTGGCTGAGCCATATATCAAATAGATTCGAGTATTCTTGGGTAGCGTGACTCCTGCTAACTCAACTTCTTGAGTCGTTGTGCGAGACATTGATGAGACAGGAGCATCATACCTAAGTGTTTCTTCAATTACCGTAGGAATGAGTGATGGATTGTCACAGATAGTCTGCCATAACTGAGGCTGCTCTAGCAAGTGTTTTAGTGCATTCCCAATCATATGGGAACTCGTCTTATGCCCAGCTTGTATTAACCCACATAAAATTCTGACTAACTCTACCGTGTTTAGGTCAGAGGACAGTACATTGCTAATTAGGTCGTCTTGAGGTGACTTGCGTCGATCCTCAATTAGACTGATAACATAGTGCTGCATTGACACAAAACTGCGAGCGCATTCTAACTGACGTTCCGGCGTCATTGGCGTCGAAAGCAATTCATCCATGTCATAGCACCACTTTTTGATATCTGCCATTCTGTCTGGGGCGATACCATACATGGTGAGGATGGCTTCAAGCGGCAGTGGATAGGAAAATTGCGATACGATGTCGGCGTGACCATCATTGACAAAATTGTCTACCAACCTATTAGCAATAGTGTGAATTGGTCCTTCCATCGCCTCAAGCCGCTCGGGTGCAAACACTTTCATGAAAGGAGCGCGCAAGCGCTTGTGTTCTTCGCCGTCGCTATTCACCAAATCACGAACTAGGGGGATACCTTGCTTGAGGACTTCACGCGTCTGGGGCGTGAATTCGACAATCGGAGTGAGAGTATCCATTGAAGAAAATCTTGCTGGGTCTTTGAGTACCTTCAAGATTTCGTCATAGCTAGTGAGAATATAGCCGTTTAACAATGGGCTATAAAATAGCGGTTCCTGTTGTCTTGCAAGTTTATAAAACGAATATGGATCGTCAAGTTGTGGGTTGACAAATGGTTGGTATTTTTCCCCAAGATGAGGGCAGCTTTGATTTTCGCTTTGAGTCGAATGTTGTCCAATCATAGTTTCCGTTCTCTACTTTTGTTTTCTTTTTATTGCTGACAATCATTCATTTCTGACAATCAATACTGAACGAGTTGCCTTCTGGGTCAACACCTTCAGCAATTTTTAATCCTGGCGAGGGAGAACGAATATCACTGAGTTTAACGCCGCGTTCCGTCAGTTCTTTGTACGCAGTTTCAATATCATCTACATGAAATGCTAATAGTGTGGGTTTATTTTTAGCAAATTCTTTGTCCACATTGCCGTGCAATACGAAGGTGCATTCGCCTGTGGTAAACTCCACCCATTGTTTATCGATACGTCCTTCTATACTCTGCCGAGATTTGATTCCTAAACCCAACTTATTTTGGTAAAAGTCGGTTTGTGTGTCTATGTCTTTGACGTAGAGGATGGCTTTTGTCAAACCTTGTATAACACTCATGATTGTACCTTATTTGCAATTTTTTATACGTAGGGGTGACATCATTTTAGATTTTAGATTTTGGATTCAATCCAAAATCTAAAATCTTTGAATTAGGCGATCGCAGGTTTTCTAAAACTAACCTGCAAATTTTTAGGACCATGAAATATAATGTTGTTTGCCCATTTAATCTTTTGATCTGCCAAACGAAGCTCAGGCAAACGATTGAGTAGAACATTCATGGCGATTTGACCCTCGGCACGAGCTAGCGTCGAACCAAGGCAGTAATGGATACCGCCGCCATAGGCACTGTGTTTGTTGTTTTCTTGCCGCTGTATATCCAGAACATCGGGGTTCTTGAATTGGGCGGGATCGCGGTTGGCTGAGCCAAGCATGACTCCCACGCTATCACCGCGCTTAATCAACTTGCCGCCGACCTCAATATCTGCATAAGCCCAGCGTGTTACCATCTGGATTGGCGTGTCGTAGCGGACGAACTCCTCTACTGCCGCAGGGATCAGTTCTGGGTGGGAGCGTAACTTTTTGAGTGCTTCTGGATGCTGGAGTAACGCCAGTGTCCCCTTGGCAATCAGGTTAATTGTGGTTTCGTGTCCTGCTGTCAACAGGTGGGTACAAGTGGCGACGATCTCAAAATCGCTCAGTTTATCGCCCTCATCAGCAGCTTTGACGAGTGCCGAGATCAGATCCTCGCGCGGATTGGCACGTCGTTCTGTGATTAAAGGGGTAAAATAATCGACGAATGCTTGAGCCGCCTCGTTTGCACGTTCGTAGACTTGTGGTGGTGGTTTCAAACGGGAGGCGCTGGCTTGTTGCATGGCTAGTGCCCATTGACGGAACAACGGCAAATCTTCGGGATCAGCACCTAGCATAATAGCAACCACCTTAGTTGGCAGAGGGAAAGCGAACTCCTCAACCAAGTCCAACTCACCACGGTTCTGGACTTTATCCAACAGATTGTCTGCGATTTCGTAGATGGCTGGACGGATGTTTTCGACAATTTTTGGGGTGAATGCCTTACTAGCCAACGATTTTAGCCGTGTGTGATTGGGTGGTTCCCGGAAGACTATCCAGTTACTCACCAGAGACAGGAACGCGTTATATGCTGTTGGCACTGGCGTGGTTTCAACGTCTTCTCGTTCGTTCAACGTCTCGCGACCAAATCTCCGGTCTTCAAGAACCTTCATCACATCGTCATAACGGAAGATGTACCAAGCACCGGGCAACTGGGGATTCGCCGATACCCCCCAATGAACGGGGTCTTCCTCTCTGTAGCGACGATAGACTGTGTAGGGGTCTTGGATAACTTCACGTATAAATGGGTTGAGTCTGTCAATCGTAGAAGTAGACATTGTTAAGTTCCTAGTAAATTTAACTCTAGTGCAGGCTAGCACCGCAAGGCGGAAGTCAAAAGTCAAAAGTCAAAAGTCAAAAGTATTATGGAATGGGCTTTTTGTGGATTTTAAATGGTTGCTCTATTTACGCGCCCGACGTACTAGTTTGCTTGAGTAACCAGTAATTCGTCTAGGGGTACAAGTTGCAACGGATTCCGCAATTCAGACAACATCTTTGTCATCTGGTCGCGTCCCAAGTTGAAAACTTGCGCTACGGATGGTCTAGATTCCAAGCGTCTGACGTAATTTGTCAAGTTGGAAAAGTGCTTGTAGTTGTAAACCATACGCAGGTAAGCAAGGGTGGGAGCAGCAGCACAGTCAGCGATTGTAAAGTCTTCGCCACCCAGCCAAGTCCGAGTTGCCAGTTTTTCATCCAGCAGAGCGAGTGCTGTTTCCAATAACCGTTTTGCTTTGATCACCTCTTTTTTGCCTCGTTCTTCAACCGGACGTTGGGTATCGGCAAACAGCGCCTCTCGCCCACTGTTGATGTACACATCAATCGTCCGTTCGAGCATCCGCACCTCTAGGGCTTGTTCTGGATCAACAGGAATCAGGCGGGATGTATTTTGGAATTTTTGGTCAAGGTATTCAATGATGATGTTTGCCTCAAATAAAACATTTTCTTTCTCAGTCATTAGGGTGGGTATCTTGGCAAAATGGTTAATTTGCATATACTCTTCACGGGCTTGGGGGTCAAAAAGATTTACCTCAATAGCTGTGAAATCAACTTTCTTTTCGTATAGCGCGATCAGGACTCGTTGGGAATAAGATGATGCCGGGGCGTAATAAAGTTTCATAACTCACCTATGTCTTATCAGTTCTCAGTTATCCGTTCTTAGTTATCCATACCGGAGAAAAAATGAATTTATGCATCTCGTCAGTGAATTTGGACTAGGGAAAGCAAAAATTCATCGGACACTAATAACTGAGCACTGTTGATGAGCGACTTGAGGGCGGGGCGACTTCTGATGAAAACCTCCTTGAACTCGGTAAGTCAGCGCCTTTGAGTCAATCTTACTTTTCACAGGATCTCGAGAACCTCTCTCCAAACCTCTCTCCTGCAAGGAGAGAGGCTTTAAATTCTCCCCATTCCCTCTTAGGGAAGGGGGTCGGGGGGTTAGGTTCCTTTGTTGGTTTTTCCAAATGACGTGAAAAGTCAGCTGAGTCAACACCTTAGGCATCACTCCCAACAAAGAACTCTCTTAATGCAACAACGACTGGGGATGATGAGCCAGATCCTCAAAGAATTTGGCGTAGAAATCAAACATCTCGTAAACGGTGCTGTGGATAACTTGACATTCACGCGCCTGATGTGCAAGCCGCTCAAATCGACGGGCGATCGCACTCATTGCGATTTCTGGAGTCGGGATATAAACCGGGTTTTCAATCTCAAACGATGGTCCGGCTGTTTTACCGCTTTTGCCTGAAGGCAGACTCATCAGCAACTCACCCAAAGGACGCATCATTCCCGTCATCACGTCAATACCAGCATTCATCAGCTTTGAGCGTCGCAAACTACCAGTAGGCATGAAGCCGAAGTGTTGCACCATCAACTGCATCATCAGAAAATAAGTTTCGTTGAATATTTCCATAACTGCCCTCGTTTGCGGAACAGTGACAACGTTGGTGCTGTAATCTCGGTGCTGTAAGGAAGGATTACGCAAAGCAGGGTAGGAGGGGTTCCACGGTACTTTGCGTCCAGTCTCGGCATCGGTCATGTGTTCTTTAGAAAGTGCATCCGCTAGACGACGAAATTGTTGATAGTGAGAACGTTCAAATTTAGGCGATTTAGCATGACATCCCTCTCCTTGCTCAACAATAAGGTCGATCGCAAAAAGTGCGCTGTTGAGATCGTCAACTTGAAACTGGTAATCTGGGTGAACTTTATTAAAATCATCGCGCAGGAACAAACGATGCTCGCCACCCACTTGACCCTTCTTAACCATGAATAAATCTGGAATATTCTCTAGCCCTTGGCGAATCTGATAGTACAACTCGCTTAAAGAACCATAACCGTGCAAGTTGTCAACTGAGCGATCGCCACTTCCTGGTTCGTTGCTCAAGTTTTCTTCCAAAAAGTCCGGCATCTCCAAACGCATAAAACGCTGTAGAGAAGCGGCATTCATTGGTTCTAGGGCAAAGTCTACATCAATGGGGAAGCGTGCGTTAAGTTCCTTGAAGTTAGGAACTGCTGGATAAAAAGGTTCCCCAATCGCCATCAATATATTATTAACCATCAAAAAGTGAATCATTTCCTCGCGGGAAATTCCCAGCACCACACCCCGCATACCATAACTTTGGACTTCTTTGCCGTCGCCACAAGCTAAATGTAACTGTTCGGGACTCCACAAACCCCGACGCACGTATTCCTCACCAGTGACGTAGTTGGGAATAGAGTATCCTGCATAAATGTATTGCAACATCACAGTCACTTCCAACTCTGCCGCCTGTTTCAGCGCGCTTACCAACTCTTCCCGTGTTTGGATCGTGCGTTGCGGGCGTTTTGGTTCTGCGATCGCAGGCGGAACATAGCCGACTCGCTGTAGATTTTGCAGAAACTTCAGCAAAAGCATCGACTTGGCTTGGGACATATCCCGCGTTGGCGGCATATAGTAAGTCTTATATTTGTTGCGTGGGTCGGACATTTGCCACATCAGACGTGCGTAAGTCTCAACCTTGCATTGGTCGGCGAGACTAAACACATCGACTTTCATAAACGAGAAACTTAACTCGTAGAAAGCTAGGATCTGTTCATAGATTAACTTAAAATCTACGGCTGCATCGGGAATTTCATCCAGGTGCCAATCATCACTCATCACCCGCACTGCAAAAAAGCCAGCACCAGACCAAACCCCTAGTTTATCATCATTGTCGTACGCAATTTCCGCTTCATCAGCGTGGTTATGGTCACATGGTAACTCATCAGGGCGAGCAGATAGCAGCACCCGTGTCGTTCCCGCTCTGGCACCGCGCAGAGTCACCCAAGCACGCCCCTTGTCGTCGGTGGAAATTGCACATGTGGGGGCAAACTCTCCTTTGGACTGGCGTTTCCCTGGCTTAAAGTGGACAATTTCCATTTCCGAGCTACGCGGGTAATGGAAAGCCTTACCTGCATTGGCGGGGTCGCTTTCAAACTCGTAGCGTAGTTGAGGAAAGGCTCTCGGGTTATAAAACTGACGCAGGTAAACCGCTTCAACTGGTGCTGGACGCCCCCGCACGAAAGACCGCACTTCTAACTCGACTGCGTGGTCTTCACCGCTATGTCTATTGGGATGTTCGACAAACAAACAAGCGTCATCTACCTGAATATTGATTTCTTCTTCTTGAACGAGAATTCGCTGTTGTCCGTCAGGTGCCGTTCCGATGATGCACAGACCTTGCTGTTCTATTTCCTGAGATAAATTTTCCCACTCTTGGGCCAAAGGAACATCTACAATTCCACTCGTTAATTGATGCGCCTCCTTTTGGTATGCTTCCTTGGGTATCCGCGCTATCAGCTCTTGGCTGTTAACAGTACGCAATTCCAAATCACCCAAGTCCAGCTTAGAACCAATCGCGTGGGTTGGTCCTGGTCCCGCTTTGGGGGCGCGTCCCACACAAGGCACTGCGGTAACCATATTTAAACTCACGCCTTGCGGGGTGACTTGCAGGGTGAGGTTAGAAAGCGGTTTAGATTCTGTTTGCGAAAGAGCAGCACGTCGGGGAGTCAGCAGCCGACCGTGAGGATAAGTGCTGAGTTCGTCTTGACACCATAAACCAATAGTTCCGTGCAATTCCCAGAAACTAGGCAAATCGGGTTGAACTGGCGCAGACATATTACTAATGCCCAATTGCATCACCAGCCCCAAGACATCCTCACGATTCATTGCTTCGCGTAACAGAGATACAGTTGGGGACTGGGCGGCTTCTTCAGACCACAAGAAATCTTGGGCATCTTTGGGGATTGTAAACTGATAAACAGCCGCTCGTTTAAACTCATCGTTGAGGCAGTGTTGAGGCAATTCGCGGATGTAGTTAAAGTCTTGCCAGCGAGCTAACTGCATACCTGTAATGGGGGCAGAGAGCATATATGGAACTTCGTGGGAAACGCCTTGGCGTCCGAAGGCGAGTTGACCCAACATAATTGTGCTAGTCCAGTTGGAAGCTGGGTCAGATTCAAAAATTCGGGCGCGATTGAAACTTGTTTTGACGTATTCGTTGTAATGACCCCATAAATCAACAGAACGTCCTACCACTGGGTCATTTTGATCAACTTGTCCAAACTCCCTTTGCGTGCTAACAATTTGTGCTTCGATAGAAAAGTGACCGTTACCGCCAAAGTCCCATCCCATAGCCATACTGAAAGGACCATTTTCATCTAGTTCCCCTTGGGCGTTAAACTTTGGTCCCAAATTGTAGAGGTATTCGTGGTACTCGGACGCTCCACGGTGATGGTCGAAGGGCTTACCGTTCATGTAGACTGTGTTGCTACTGACATCCACTCCTCCGTTTTTATGTCCTGTTGGGGCGTGGATGCGGGCGAAGCCGAGTAAGTGTAGGCGGGGAAAATCTAAGATGCTCATATCTAAAAACCGCTTTTATAACTTTGGACAAAAAGGGAACTTAGGAAAGAAAAAAGGGCTTTGCTGAATTCTCATGTACATCTGACAAGTCGGGAAATTGGGGAAGTCATGGGAGTTGGACCAAAGAAGGATTGAGTTTTCCCGATTAATGCGGATTCATATTGCAATTGGACAGGGCATGACATTCTGGTGGAATTCAACCGTATCCGGACAGTTTTCTGGTGCTTAAGCGTATCATTTAATACTGTCTTTTGACAGCAAAATTGTTATTAATAAGCTACACGTACGAGCAAATTGTTTTATTTTTTACTTTTTATTTTTAGTTAAGTTATTGTAATATTTGGTTTTAGGCATTATGGATACATCTTTTGTTTCCTCCCAAATACATTGTGTTTGTCTCAAATGTTATTATCTTGTTTTCTTCGGTTTTTCTTTATAAATAGCGTTCCTTCAATTACTAGGGGTGGATGTCATAAGGTCACTACTAGTATGTATATAGGGTTGAGTGAATCGAACTTATGCAGTTACAAATATATAGAGTTGAGTGAATCGAACTTATGCAGTTACAGATTTGAGGGGGCGGTGCCTAGCGTGCAAAGGGGGCAAAGCAGAGGGCGAAAAGCATTCATGGCTAAGGATTTTCAGCAATTCATTGGCTGGTAAAGTCATCCATTAAGTGTGATTTCAAGCTAGAATCCAAACTTTCACGCAATTTTCCAGGAGAGATGGTATTGACAATAGTTTTCAGCCATGCTGCAAACAACCGAGTTTTTTCACTGTAGCGAGTGTCGGTAAAGATTCCTTCTAACTTGTAAGCTGCGACTAAACCTGCAATTCCTGCACCCAGGATGGTGATGCGCTTACCTTTTTGCATGTTTGCTAGTTTGCACATATCGAGCATTGTTGTGGTGTCCATTTTGAAATTCCTCTTGCAAATCAGTTTGTTGTTTGTTTTGCATGTTTCAACCGCTTCATAAGTTTGATAGAGGTGAGGAATTTTTTTATGCACTCTTAAAATCTCAAGTCATTACAAAAAAATGATGTGGTTAGTTGCGGAAGATACTTCAATTAAGGATTTTTTGTGGTAAAAAACGCGAGTGCCTGTTCGCAGGGCATAGTCTGGCATGAATGTGCCATAGTTTTCATAGCTGTAAGTTTCAGACCACAACACAAAGTAGGGTGGGCAGTGCCGTAATATTATGTCCAGATATGCTAATGTTTTGCACTGCCCACCTTACAGTCGAAAAATCAAATTCATATTTGATGATTTTTGTCAATGCATAAGTCCTAAAATCCAACCCTTTCAAGGTGGGTAAAAATTTTGGTCAAGAAATTCCTCTTTAACCTCTTTACTCTGTGTTCTGGAGTGCCTCTGTAGTTAAATAAATTACTTATAAACCGCACCAGACACAGAGAGCGCAGAGAGAAAAGAAGAGATTTTACGAGTCACCTTGAAAGGGCTAGTCCTAAAATCTTTATATAGCTCAATTTATTTGCTGCTGTCTATTTAGAGACATTGCATACAACGTCTTTACAAAACTTATTATTTTGGCAAATGAATCTGATCTCAACCGTCTTCGGTGCTGACGACGTGAGTTGCAAAGGATGATGACAAAAGACTGCAATTCTAATGAAGCGGTGGCGATTGCGCAAAGCGCAGTGGCAAAGCCAATCGCCCAAGGCTTCGCCGTGAGGCTTCGACGGTGAGTTCAGCGGCTCGTGTGAGCTCGCCGAACACCGAACCGCGCTCAGCGGCTCGACTGAGCTTCGCCGAACGTCCGAACGGGGCAGGCAAGGGAGCGCAATCGCCAGGAAAATCAGTACTGAGCTTTAGAGTAGAGCCTGCTGCGACAGGCGTTCGAGGCTTGTGTCCATCGCCGACACTCTTAGAAAAAACAGTTTTGTATTCATGCTTACACATCAGCTTAATATGAACTGAATTTCTTGGTCAGAGACAAATATGTCAATTGATAGAAGGTTCTAGAAACAGTTAATAGTATTTTTAAATGTTAGTGATGGCGATCGTTGTCAAGGTAAACAGCCTTAATACTTTTTAGGCAGTCAATAAAACACCAAACGCTTCTTGAGCAGATAATGCTCAGTGCCCTTGTACTGAGCAAAACTACGCTATAAGCGTATTTTTTGTAATGAACATGATCTGATGTAAAGACCATTTGGGAACAATTCTATATCCTACAAACATAAAATCGAGATAACCTATGTCTGGCGAAAAAAGTCAAATAAAAAATAACGGTCTCAGCAATGGTAAGAAGATGCTTAAAGCTAAGGTCTCAACACTAACTGAACCGCAATCATCAGGTGTATCATCGCAGAATTTATCCATACCCAACAAAATTTATAAAGAAGCCTCTACAGACACGCCTGATATAGTTTGTTTGTCTCATTTGCGTTGGAATTTCGTGTATCAAAGACCGCAACATCTTCTAGTTCGTTGCGCTCAAGGACGGCGGGTTTTCTTCATCGAGGAGCCAATGTTTACGGACGAACCGTTGGGACGCTTGGATGTAAGCCAAGACAACAATGGAGTCGTGGTTGTTGTTCCACACTTACCACAAGGTTTGAGTGAGGAAGCAGTAAACGCAGATCTAAAAGTGCTGATTGATAGTTTGTTTGCAGAGCATAAAATCCGCAAGTACATCTGTTGGTACTACACGCCGATGGCGATCGCATTTACACGCCATTTACAACCATTGGCAGTTGTCTACGATTGCATGGATGAATTATCTGCATTCAAAGGAGCGTCGCCTGCTTTAAAGAACAACGAAGCCGAACTTTTCCGCCGTGCAGATTTGGTGTTTACAGGTGGACAAAGCCTTTACGAAAGCAAGGTGAACCAGCACCCTAACGTCTACGCGTTTCCTAGTAGTGTTGAAGTACCACATTTTGCACAAGCAAGAAATTCCCAGGGATCAGAACCAGCAGATCAAGCGAATATTCCCCATCCGCGCCTTGGGTTCTTTGGGGTGATTGACGAGCGGATGGATATCGAACTGTTGGCTGGTATTGCCGACACACGCCCTGACTGGCATTTGGTGATCATTGGACCGGTTGTGAAAATCGATCCCGCAACTTTGCCACAGCGAGAGAATATTCATTATCTCGGTGGGAAAGACTATAAAGAGCTACCTGCATATTTGGCGGGGTGGGACTTGGCGATGCTGCCGTTTGCGCGTAACGAGTCAACTCGCTTTATTAGCCCCACGAAAACCCCAGAGTATCTTGCCGCAGGTAAGCCTGTGGTTTCTACTTCAATTCGGGATGTGGTGCGTCCCTACGGAGATTTGAAGCTGGTGCGAATTGCAGACACGGCTTCTGAGTTCGTCGCCGCCGCCGAAAAGGCTATGCAAGAGGACACCTCTGCGTCAGGATGGTTGAGTCGGGTAGATGCCTTTTTGGAGCAAATTTCTTGGGATCGCACTTGGGGATCAATGATGCAATTGATAGACTCTGCGATCGCTGCACAAAAGGATGACAGCAAAATGAACTCAAATCTGGCTATTGCTGGTAAACAAGCACCAAGTATCATTAACAGAGACAAAGAGCCTGTATTTGATTACTTGATTGTCGGCGCGGGATTCTCAGGAAGCGTCATCGCGGAACGGTTGGCAACTCAGTCTGGTAAGAAAGTGCTGGTTGTGGACAAGCGATCGCACATCGGCGGCAACGCTTACGATCATTACGACGATCATGGCATCCTCGTACACAAATACGGTCCCCACATCTTTCACACCAACTCCCGCGAAGTCTTTGAATACCTCTCGCAGTTCACTGAATGGAGGGCTTACGAACATCGCGTCCTCGCTAGCGTAGACGGGCAACTTGTTCCCATCCCCATCAACCTCGACACTATCAATAAACTTTATGGAATGAACCTGACTTCATTCCAGGTGGAGGAATTCTTCAAGTCAGTTGCTGAACCGAAAGAATACATCCGCACCTCAGAGGATGTGGTGGTCAGCAAAGTCGGTCGGGAACTGTATGAAAAGTTTTTCCGCAACTACACTCGCAAACAATGGGGACTCGACCCATCGGAACTTGACAAATCAGTCATTGCCCGCATCCCCACCCGCACCAACCGCGACGACCGCTATTTCACAGATAGTTACCAGGCAATGCCCCGGTACGGTTTTACCCGGATGTTCGAGACGATGTTGGCACACCCCAACATCAAGGTGATGCTCAACACCGATTACCGTGAAATCGAGAAAGCAATACCTTGCGGTGAGATAGTTTACACTGGACCCGTTGATGAGTTCTTTGATTATCGCTACGGCAAACTACCGTATCGCTCGCTTGATTTCAAGCACGAGACGCATAACACCTCGGTGTTTCAGCAAGCGCCAGTCATCAACTATCCGAACGACCACCTGTATACTCGCGTCACGGAGTTTAAGTACTTAACTGGACAGGAACACCACAAAACTAGTATTGTTTACGAGTTTCCCAAGGCAGAGGGAGACCCCTATTACCCTGTGCCACGTCCGGAAAATCAGGAAATTTACAAGCAATACAAGGCGCTGGCTGATGAAACGCAAGGGGTCTATTTTGTCGGACGCTTAGCAACCTACAAGTATTACAACATGGATCAATGTGTTGCTCAGGCTCTTTCTGTTTACAAACAAATCGCGGTTAAAGCTTGAGTTGTAGAGTGGGCAATGCCCACTTTTGTATGTGTCTTGGCGGTTAATATAGCGGTTCTCGTTTGAGGGCAATACAAATCTTGTGGGGTGGGATTGGTGCCCGCCCGGATATAGGACGGGCGCTTAGTGCCACTCCCACAAGAATCTAGAACTGTATTCCATTCAATTGAGAACCGCTATAAAACGAACCGCACGCCTTCGCATTCAAAGCAGCGTCTCCGACAGGAGAAGAACGCCAAGTAAAGAAAAAGAGAATATATAAGATTGAGTTTAAAGTATGGTTTCCTTCAACTCAAGACTCAACACTCATAACTCACAACTTCCTTTAGAAGTGTGGGCTGGTGTGGAGTGTACGGTTAATCGTGTGGGTGATGAGTATTTTGACCAGTTGGAACGCAACGGTCATGCAACGCGCTTGGATGACCTAGACTTATTCGCCGAACTAGGGATAAAGGCGATCCGCTACCCGGTGCTGTGGGAGCGAACCGCACCCAACGGGTTGGAGAATGCTGACTGGGCGTGGGCGGATGAGCGGCTAGGGCGATTGCGCGAACTCGGGATCAATCCGATTGTCGGATTAGTGCATCATGGTAGTGGACCACGTCACACCAGCTTGGTAGATCCGGAATTTCCAGAAAAACTAGCTTTGTATGCCCGTGCAGTTGCAGAGCGCTATCCTTGGCTGACGCATTACACACCAGTAAACGAGCCACTGACAACGGCGCGATTCAGTGGAATGTATGGTCACTGGTATCCTCACGGTGGAGATGAGTTAACTTTTTTACGTGCTTTGTTGGGGGAGTGCCGTGGGGTCGCCCTTTCGATGAAGGCAATCCGGGAAGTGAACCCCAACGCCCAACTTGTGCAAACCGACGATTTGGGTAAGATTTACAGTACACCAAAGCTGGCGTATCAAGCAGAATTTGAGAACGAGCGCCGCTGGTTGAGCTTTGATTTATTGTGCGGTCGAGTCACGCCGACTCATCGGATGGGGGGTCACCTGCGCTACTGTGGCATCAGTGAGGCTGAACTTGATTGGTTTCTGGAAAATCCCTGTCCGCCAGACATTATTGGGATTAACCACTACCTGACGAGCGATCGCTTTTTGGATGAGCGCAAAGAACGCTATCCGACTAGCTCGCATGGGGGTAACGGGCGGGACGAGTACGCAGATATAGAGGCAGTGCGGGTTTGTGCTGAGGGTGCAGCAGGTCCGCGCAACTTGCTACTAGAAGCATGGGAACGGTATAAACTGCCCCTTGCTGTTACCGAAGCTCACCTCAGCTGTACCCGTGAGGAACAGCTGCGCTGGCTGTATGAGGTGTGGAATGCGGCGCTTCAATTACGAGATCAGGGTGTGGATGTCCGTGCTGTCACTGCTTGGGCACTCCTTGGCAGTTACGATTGGAATAGCTTAGTGACTCGTTCGGTCGGCTACTACGAGTCAGGCGTGTTTGACTTGCGATCGTCACGTCCCAGACCGACAGCAATTGCCAAAATGATACGCGACCTATCCGCTGGGCGCAAACCAGATCACCCGCTACTTGAGACACCCGGATGGTGGCATCGGCAAGAGCGGTTATTATACCCTGCGGTAAGTTGCGGTGGGGCACGGGGAGATAAGGGAGTAACATCCCCCTCATCCCCCTCATCCTCCTCATCCTCCTCATCCCCCTCATCCTCCTCATCCCCCTTAGCTATTGTGGGTGCGAGAGGAACCTTAGGAAGGGCTTTTGCGCGGTTGTGTGAACTACGGGGGATCTCATACCGCTTGCTGACACGCCAAGAAATGGACATTGCCGATCCTGCCTCGGTGGATGCTGTTCTAGCTGAGTTGAAGCCGTGGGCGGTTGTCAACGCTGCGGGATATGTGCGGGTGGACGATGCGGAACGCGAACCCCATGTTTGCCTGCGGGTGAACGCTGAGGGACCAGCGATTTTAGCTGCTGCTTGCGCTCAGCATAATGTGGGGCTACTGACTTTCTCGTCAGACCTGGTATTTGACGGTGCTGTGTTCAACCCTTATGTCGAAAGTGATGCCGTTGCCCCCCTGAATGTGTATGGGTGCAGCAAAGCTATGGCAGAAAAGCTGGTATTGAAGGTGAATCCGGCATCGCTAGTGATTCGCACCAGTGCATTTTTCGGTCCTTGGGATGATTACAATTTCGTCACTATTGCCCTGCGTCAGCTCAGTGCTGGGAATACCTTCGTCGCTGCTGAGGATGGAATTGTTTCGCCTACCTATGTGCCGGATCTTGTCCACGCTAGTCTCGATTTGTTGATTGACGGCGAAAGTGGCTTGTGGCATTTGGCTAACAAAGGTGCGATCGCATGGGCTGATTTGGCACGGCTAGCGGCGAAAACAGCAGGCTTTAATCCTAGCAATGTGATTGCCGTGCCAACGCAAGAACTTGGTTTAACTGCTAAGCGCCCGACTTACAGCGTTCTTGGTAGCAATAGAGGTGAGTTAATGTCATCTCTTGACAGTGCGATGTCTCGTTATTTTGATGAGTGTCAACGATTTTAGATTTTTGTCATTTGTCAATGATTTTTAACTTTATACGGGCGTTGCATTCGAGTAGAAATATATCGAGTTATCAGAAATATTTTTGCTTCGTAGCTTCGCCCCTACCTAATTGATTAGATATCTCCGAAAAACAAGAGACGCTTCAAATAGCGCGTCTCTACAAGGGTTGTAGACAAGGCACAATTAATTTCTGGAGATGTCTATTGTTTAATCCAAAATTTAAAATCTAAAACCTAAAATTAGTACAGTTATGACAACCATTTTAGTTACAGGTGGAGCAGGATATATTGGCTCCCATGCAGTATTAGCTCTAAAGGGCGCAGGTTATGAGGTCGTTGTTCTTGATAATTTGTCCAATGGACATCGAGAACTTGTAGAACAGGTTTTGCAGGTAAAGTTGATTGTTGGTGATACGAGCGATCGCGCTCTTTTAGATAACATATTTACAACCCACAATATAACTGCGGTGATGCATTTTGCTGCCTACATTGCCGTGGGTGAATCTGTCACTGACCCAGCCAAATATTACCACAACAACGTCGCAGGCACCCTGACGCTTTTAGAAGCAATGCTTGCTGCTTCCATTAACAAGTTCATCTTTTCTTCTACTTGCGCTCTTTATGGTGTGCCGAAGTTTGTGCCGCTGACTGAAGACCATCCTCAAGACCCCATCAGTCCCTATGCAACTACCAAATGGATGGTAGAGCGAATCTTGTCTGATTTTGATACGGCTTATAATCTCAAGTCTGTCCGTTTCCGCTACTTTAACGCCGCTGGCGCTGACCCAAATGGGTTGTTAGGTGAAGACCACGAACCAGAAACTCACCTCATACCACTGGTGCTCATGGCTGCTTTGGGTAAGCGCGAATCCATTTTGATTTTTGGCACTGATTATCCTACGGCTGACGGTACTTGTATTCGAGATTACATTCACGTCACTGATTTGGCACAAGCACATGTTCTGGGTTTGGAGTATCTCCTCAAAGGAGGAGATAGCGAAGTATTTAATTTAGGGAATGGCAGTGGGTTTTCAGTTAGAGAAGTCATCGAAAGTGCAAAGGAAGTCACAGGAAAAGACATCAAAATAGAAGAGCGCGACAGGAGACCAGGTGACCCACCTATTTTAGTCGGCAGCAGCGACAAAGCAAGTAAAGTTTTGGGTTGGCGTCCCCAATACCCAAACATTAAGGACATCCTCACCCACGCTTGGCAGTGGCATCAGCGACGGCACGGGTAGTGTGAACTTTAGCTGAATCGGTCATTCATCCCACGCTCCCCTGAAGGGGCAGACGTCGGATGAATGACCGGGAAATTAAGGTACGTCCTCTGACGAGTTTTCAGCGTTGCTAGAAGGGGGACTGGGGACAGTACCTTGATTGCCAATCTCTGTGTTGGGCAACCTGTCAACCCAGTCTTCGACAATTTGAGTAATCGTCTTATCTTTGCTTGCTGCATATAACCGCAACTTATTCAGCCTACGAGAAGACATTCTTAAACTTAATCGTGAATCTTTCATAATGGATAGCCATTGACTTGCCACCATGTTAACATAAAGGAGTGTTGACAAAGACTAAAAAGCGTAGTGGGAAACACTATTGAGTACCACGAATGAAGTTCTGGAAGGATAATTTCCCCTCTTATGCCTAGACCTACTTTGTAGGTCTAGGAGTGTCACAAAGGTTTGCCTAGAACACCAATTCAGTAATCCACAGAAGAACCTCTCCCCCAACCCCTCCCCTACCAGGGGAGGGGAGTAATATCATGTTCGCTTAGTTGCCCATAATAAAACTTCTTTGTAGTAAGGACAAGAGTCCTTGGTTTGTCGGTAAAGAGGACGCGCATTCCCCACTACGAATTTCCGCACGGTTATATAACCAGACATGATAGAGTACTCCCCCTTCCCTACAAGGGAAGGGGGCTGGGGGGTTAGGTTTTTGATTACTGAATCGATGCTCTAGCGTTCTCGCGACACACCGCTACAACGTCCGGCAAGGTTGGCGACGGCTGCAACTAACGCGGCTGGCTCCACTGGCTTGGCAATATGCTGTTGAAATCCGGCGGCAATTGCCTGTTGGTAATCAACATCACCTGCATAAGCCGTTAGGGCGATTGCCTTCGGCAGAGCTTCGCTTAACGCTGGAATTTGCCCTTTCAGTTCTGGAGGCATTGCTCTGATTTGACGCATCAGCATATAGCCGTTGACTTCAGGCATTCCGATGTCGCTTACCAGGACATTTGGTTTAAACTGAGTCAGGGCTTGTAGTGCTTCAGTTGCCGATGCTACCTGTGTCACTTCTGCTCCAGACTGCTCTAAAATAAAAGCAATCAACTCTCGTGTATCTACCTCATCATCCACAACGAGAACTTTCAGCCCATTTAAATCGGGCAACTCATCAGAGTGTGTATCACTCTGTTGCTCATGTAGATGAATCTTCATCAGTGGTAGAGTGACTGTAAAGGTTGCTCCCTGTCCTTCACCCAAACTTTCTGCTTTAACCGTGCCGCCGTGTAGCTCTACAATGTGGCGGACAATCGCTAAACCTAACCCTAGTCCACCGAATTTCCTGGTGGTTGAGCCGTCAGCTTGTCGGAAGTACTCAAACACATACGGTAGAAACTCAAGAGCAATTCCCTTACCTGTATCGCGCACTTGAAGCTGAGCCACAGAACCAACGGACTCTAAACGGATTTCTACTTGTCCACCTTCTGGTGTAAACTTAATGGCATTGGAAAGCAAATTCCAGACGACTTGCTGTAAGCGACCTGAATCGCCTGAAACTTGTCGTATGTTCTCCTCAAACACGGTCACTAGCTGAATCGATTTGGCTTGGGCAGCTAACTGCACAGTTTCTATTGCTGCTGCGATCGCAGATGCCAAATCAACTGCACCAATCTTCAGGCTGAGTTTGCCTTGTAGGATGCGTGAGACATCCAGCAAATCTTCGATCAGTTCGGTTTGGAGTTTGGCGTTCCGCTCAATGGTTTCTAAGGCGCGAGCAGTAGTTGCTTCATCATGCTTTCTAGTTCGTAGTAACTTCGACCATCCAAGTATGGGGTTGAGCGGCGTGCGAAGTTCATGGGAGAGGACTGCCAAGAATTCATCTTTGATGCGGTTAGCTTGAATCAATTGCTCTGTTTGCCGGTGGAGAGCTTGTTCTGCAAGGTGGCGTTCACGAAGTGCGCGTTCGCGTTCGGTGATGTCAACCGCAACTCCTCCTATCAAGCATTGCTCAGACATATCTGCAATAGGAAACTTGTACACTAGAAAGTCGCCGAGCGTGCCATCTGTGCGCGGGGCATGCTCAATCGCCTCAAGGACTTGCTTTGTCTGGGCAACCGTTCTAATGTTATCAAGGAATTGCTGAGCGATTTCAGTCGGATATAGCTCGAAGATACTTTTGCCGAGCGCATCGTCTGTTGGTAGCTTGAATATGCGATAATAAGTTTGACTAAGGTAAATCACACGCCCGTCTGCATCTGTAATCCATGATGCTGCTGGACTGTTATTCATAAAAGCTTGAAATCGCTCTTCACTGTGGCGTAGCGCTTCAAGAGCTTGTTTGCGCTCCGTGATATTCATTATGCTTACCAAGACGTTGTGAAATTTTGCGGTTGGCGGCGGAAAAGTAATCGTAAAAAGGACGTTGAGGCGTTCTCCCTTTATAGTTTGCAGAATTGTTTCAGATTCAAAATAAGTTTCGGAGTTAGCAAGCGCGAGCAGTTCTTCGACAAACACCTCTAGGGTTTCCGGTATAAAGACTTGGTCAAGTGAAGCCAAGAGCTCATTTTTGTTTTGAGCGCCAAACATCCGCACCGCCGTGTCATTCACGTTGACAATTCTTACCATGTCAACTGCCTGTCGAACGAACTCAGGGTGTTCCGCGAAATAGGCGCGAAAATTTTGGACACCTTGCGCTTTTAAATGAGCGATCGCTTCTTGGACAAGAGAAAAATCTTCTTCAAAAATCGCCACGCCTGCGGCTTCAAAGATATAGCGGTATTTTCTCTCCTGTTCTTTGAACGCTTCCTCCGCCTGCTTGCGTTCGCTAATGTCCCGAAAATAAACGGCAAGACCATCTGGCGAAGGATACGCGTGGACTTCCAGCCACTTATCTATCGGCTGACCAAATTCTTCAAAGACAACGGCAACTTGCTCAGTAACGGCACGGTGAAATTCCTGGTACGCCAAACTTCCGACTGTCTCTGGAAACACCTCCTCCCAGACCTGCTTGCCGAGCAGTTCTTCACGGGTTTTGTGTAAAAGCCGCGTGGCTTGCTGATTGACATAGGTGTAGCGCCACTCGTGGTCGAAAGCCACAAAGGCATCAGTGATGCTTTCAAGAATGTTGCTGATTTGGTCACGGCTTGCCTCAGCCGCACGTTGTGCCGTTTCGCTAACAGCACGTAATTTCTGCTCTCGCCGCGTTGCTTCCTGACGCAATCGAGCCATCTCCAAGTTAGCATTGACACGAGCTAATAGTTCACGTCCAGAAAAGGGCTTAACCAAATAGTCGTCTGCCCCAGCTTCCAAACCTTCAATGCGGGACTCTTCCCCAGCACGTGCAGAAAGCAGAATAATGGGGATTTCTCTCGTGTGCGGATCAGCCCTCAACTCGCGAAGCAACTCAAAGCCATCCATCCCTGGCATCATGACATCACTTAATATCAGATCTGGAAGCTGGGCACGAGCAGCAGCTAACGCCTCAGTGCCATTTGCTACCGTCTCCACGTCATACCGTTGACTTAACAAACGCTTCACGTACTCGCGCATATCGGCATTGTCATCGACTAACAAAATGCGTGCAGAGCGGGTAGTTCGAGGATCTGAGATAGATGAACGAGTATCTGAGATAGATGAACGAGTATCTATTTCTCCTTGTCCCCTTATCCCCTCATCTCCCTCATCTCCCTCATCTCCCTCATCTTCCCCACCTTCTTCCGGTAGCCAAAGTAACGCTTCCTCGATATACGGCGTAGCGCCTACTGCTGTAGATGCAAGTGAACGGGTTGCTCCAATGCGTTCACTCGGCAGATGGGCTGTTCCTGTGGGAATCAACACGGTAAAGCAGGTTCCCTGATTCACAATGCTGCTGACTTGAATCGTGCCACCATGCAGCTTTACCAACTCTTGGACTAACGATAGCCCAATGCCCGAACCTTCATGAGTACGTGCTTGCGCTCCTTTGACGCGATGGAACCGCTCGAACACATGGGGTAGCTCATCATCGGGGATGCCTATGGCTGTATCGCGCACGTCTAACTCAACGTGGTCGTCGCAATAACGGAGCGTTACTGCAATTTCCCCCTCAAAGGTGAACTTGAAAGCATTGGAAAGCAGGTTAAGCACAATCTTTTCCCACATTTCCTGGTCTACGTACACAGGTTCCGGCAAAGGTGGACAGTTGACCAAAAGCCTTAGCCCTGCTCGTTCGATTCCGGAGCGAAACACACTCGCTAGCTCTGCCGTCAACATCGCTAAGTCGGTTGGTTCGTAAACCGCCTGCACCCGCCCTGCTTCGATGCGGGAAAAGTCCAGCAGGGTATTAACCAGCTTCAGCAAGCGTAACCCATTACGCTGCACCATTTCTAACTGCTCACGGTCGTGTCTGGGAAGAACGCTTGAGGGATTGGTTAACACGTCCTCAAGAGGACCCAGCATCAGAGCCAGCGGCGTACGAAATTCGTGACTGATGTTACTGAAGAAAGTAGTTTTCGCCCGGTCTAGTTCTGCTAGTGCTTCAGCCCGTTTGCGTTCTGCTTCGTAAGCATCAGCATTGGCGATCGCAGTCGCAACATTACTGGCAACTAAATCAAAAAACCCTCGGTAGTCGTCATCAAATGCACGCCGAGGACTTATTCCGGCAACCAGGAATCCAGCTAACTGCTGCTTATGTCCCGATTGAGCAATAGGCATGACCAAGGCGGCGTTTGGCGGTTGCTTCCCGGTTGCTTCAAACAGTGTTCCCAACCGAGTTACTAAATCATCCACCACCTCAGCTTGCCCCGTACGGCTAACTCGTGCCAGATGCCAGCAGTCTGTCTCTTGAGTCAAATCTATCAGTTCTTGGCGCTCTAGTGTGCCTGCCTCAATGCCCGTTGTTTCTACCAGACGTGCTTGTTTTCCGTCCGCCTCAACTAAGTACAATAGAGCAAAGGGAATACAGTCGCGATTGTGGGATAAAGTTTGCGTGGCAATGTGACAAGCTTCTTTGACCGTCTTTGCCTGTGCGGTGTTGCTGGCAAGTTCACGCAGCGATCGCAGCCGACGCTCCCCAATGATCCGCTCTGTTGTTTCGATCGCAGCACAAAAAACTCCGCCAATTCCACCGCTCTCGTCTCGTATCGGGCTGTAGGAAAAGGTGAAGTAGGTTTCTTCCACGTAGCCGTAGCGGTCGATCATCAGCAGCAGATTATCTGACCAGGTAGGCTGACCTGTGGTGAGGACGCTATCAGCTAACGGACCAATGACATCCCAAACTTCTGCCCAGCACTGCTTGGCAGACTGTCCCAAAAATTGGGGATGCTTGCTGGCACCAAGCATTGGGCGGTAGGCATCGTTGTAGAGCTTGGCATACTCGCTTCCCCACCAGATGAACATGGGGTAGCGCGAGTTGAGAATAATGCTAACGGCAGTTTTTAAGCTCTGTGCCCATTGAGATACTGGACCCAAAAGCGTTTGCGAGCAGTCGAGCGATCGCTCAGCGTCTCCAAAGGAGTTTCGCATCAACGCTCCCATTTCTCCACCGCCTGCAAAGATATCCTCAGGGACAGTCGCCTTTACTGGATCACTCACCATCTCTGCTCCGCTTGTGGAAAATATTTGGTAAGGAGGTCTTTGCCGCGTTCCCGTAGAGTTGCCTCTGGCGAATGCCAAAGTTCCCGAATCAGTTTGCTCACTTCTGGTTGCCTAAGCACTGCTGTCTTCCTGGACTTCACTTTTTGAAAAGGAAATTGCATCGGCGGCTTAAGCAAAATTTCACACGGATTATCTTATTATCTTATTATTTAATATATTAAATCCTGTACCAACTGGCGCAAGGACTTTTCTATCTTTTGGTTTAATTTTAGACCTTTATTGGTTAATTTCTTGTGTCGGCATTCCCACACTATCACCAGCTTTAGAGGGCCATCTCACAGTAAGAATAGTGGACTCAGACTCAGCAACCCAACAATGCGGCACACCTGCACACCAAAGAACGTAGTCGCCCTCACGAGATAGTACAATATCTCCGTCCTCAAATTGAAGGCGAAATTGTCCCTTGATCAGGATAGAAAGGGTGGCGGCTTGGTTATTGACTGCCCACTCAGTTCTACTGTCTCCTACTTTGTGGACAGCCCATTTCACTTCTAGCTCTTCCGTCGATCGCGGATCTTCACTTGGGGTGATAAAGTGACCAAGAAACCATCCCCAGCGCTTCGCCCCTTCGTTAACAGCGTTACCAAAAACTACTTTAGTCATTAGTCACCAGTCATTAGTCATTATATGATGTCCGGCAAATTACCGATAATTACAAAACCCCACCCCTAACCCCTCCCCGCTTGCGGGGAGGGGACGTGAAGCGTAGCTTTACGGGGGTGGGGTTTTCCAGGATTTGTTGGTAATTGAGCGGATATAATATTAGTCATTAGTCAACAATCCAAAATTATCTCCCCTGCTCCCTCACTCCCTCACTCCCTCACTCCCTCACTCCCTCATCTCCCCAATCAAAAATCAGTAGCGGGAACTAAAATTCGTCCGGTGTTACCTGTTTGATTGTATTGTTCGAGGACGTTACTAGCAATACCTCTGCCCTCACCCGCTGCTACCAAAGCTACGCAAGCCCCGCCAAAACCTGCACCCGTCAGCCTTGCGCCAAATACTCCTGCTGTTTTCTGCAATATCTCTACCAGCGTATCCAGCGCAGGGACAGAAACTTCGTAATTGTCACGCAAGCTGGCGTGGGATGCGTTCATTAATTCGCCAAAGCGCTGAGATGAGACTCCCTGCAAAACCTCTAAGACGCGGTTATTTTCCGTTACGACATGACGGGCGCGACGCCGCAACGGTTCGGGTAATACTTCTGTTGCGCTACTGTCAGTAATATCTCGCAGCGCCTTCACCCCCAGCAACCGCGCCGCCTCCTCGCATTCAGCACGTCTTTGGTTATATCCGCTACCTGCAAGTGTGCGAGGCACACCGCTATCTATCACCACAATCTCTGTTCCGCTGGGGAAAGGCATCACGCGACGTTCCAGGCTACGGGTATCCAAAAACAGCATATGCTCAGTGTCAGCGAGGCTGGAAGCCATCTGATCCATAATGCCGCATTGCACGCCAGCATAGTGAATTTCTGCTTGCTGTGCGAGTTGGGCGATTTCGACATCATTGATGGGGAGGTTGAGGAGTTGGCGTACAGCCCTCAGCGTTGCGACTTCCAAAGCCGCACTGCTAGACAAACCCGAACCGATAGGAACCGTCGATTTGACGTGCAAATTCAGCGATGGTATCGTGTGTCCTTCTTTTTGCAAAAGTTGAATACACCCAAAGATATAACTTGCAAATCCAGACGGCGTATGATTACTTTCTAAAATGCTAACTTGCTCGTCTAAATCTTCAGAATAAAAGTGGTGGTGTCCATCGGTACTAAAACCTAGCTGTACCGTTGTGCGTTGGGGAATTGCTGTTGGAAGAACGAAGCCATCATTATAATCAGTATGTTCGCCAAGTAAGTTGACTCTTCCTGGCGCACTGGCTTCTGTTTCAGGTGGTTTACCGAATATCTTTTGAAAATTCATAATTACTAATTAATCTTTTGGAAATCCATAATTATTAATTAATTGATTGATAGCAAAAAAATTGAATATTATACGTCCTCCCATAGGGTAAGTCCACAGCAAAAAATTTTAAAGTTAAAGTACACCAAAAGCGCCACTTTCTCAATGAATCATCCTGAGCCGTATCCAGTTTTGCTAGCGGAGGACAATGACAGCGACTTAATTTTTCTGCAGCGTGCTATCCGTAAAGCTGGTGTGTCCGTTTCTCTCCAACTCGTACGCAATGGGGAGGAAGCGGTGAACTATTTGTTAGGTGAAGGAAAATATGCAGACCGAGAGCGTTACCCCTTGCCAATGCTAATCATTAGCAACATGAAAATGCCAAGGATGAACGGGTTAGAGTTATTGGCATGGCTTAAGCAGCAACCAAATCTAAAACATCTGCCTGTTATCGTCATGAGTAGCTCTGAAGATCCTGATGAAATGAACCAGGTTACTACTTTGGGGGGTAGTGGTTACTTTGTAAAAACGAGTTCTTTAGATATGTTGGCAGAAATAGTGAAAAAGATGATTTCATTTTTACCAGGCACTCAAGAGCTATAAGTATGAGATGACAGTGGTGTTGCTCAGGATACATACAAATGTTTATGCAAGCATTGAACCAGAATATGCTGCTCGAAGAACGTTCTTGGTTGCTAAGTTACCCAATCGCGGTTGTCACCAGCCTAGTGGCACTGCTAGTTTCGCTCGTCTTATCACCACTTCTACCGCAAAGTTCCCTCGTCCTGTTTCTCACGGCTGTCGTGGTTAGCTCCTGGTATGGAAGTCGCAACGTAGGAATGCTTGCTACCGTACTCTGTAGCTTGGCAAGCGCTTACTTCTTTTTAGCTCCAATTTATTCTCTGGCTGTTGCCACTGTTAATGGCATTCTGGAACTGAGCTTATTTGTGGCAGTGTCTTTGCTAATTAGCGGTCTAAGTGCCGCTCGTCAATCCACAGAAAGTCGCCTACGGCAAAGCGAAGAACGTTTCCGCAGTGCCATCAGTGATGCTCCAATACCAATAATGCTACATGCTGAGGATGGGCAAGTTGTTCAAATTAACCGAACTTGGACAGAGCTAACAGGTTATACTCCTGTTGACATCCCGACTATCTCAGAATGGACTCAAAAAGCTTACGGTGAAAGGAAAGAATTGGTTAGAGCCGACATCGATCGCCTTTACAGCCTGAATGCACGAATTGCAGAAGGAGAATACACCGTAACCACATGTAGCGGTGAAACTCGGATTTGGGACTTTTACTCGGCTCCTTTGGGCAATCTTCCTGATGGGAGACGCCTAGTTATTACTACAGCTATTGACATTACCGAACGCAAACAAGCCGAGATTGAATTGCAGGAAGGAACTAACCTACTGCAAGCAGTCATTGAGGGAACCACGGATGCGGTCTTTGTCAAAGACCTCCAAGGACGCTACAAATTCATTAATGCGACTACATCTCGGATTTTTAACAGGGCAAAAGAAGAAATCATTGGCTTTGATGACAGAGAACTCTTACCGTTCAACTTAGCAACAGCTTTGAGAGACGTTGACCAAAGAATTATAACGACGGGACGGGGGGAAGTTGTGGAAGAGAAGGTGCGCTCGAATGGCAGCATTCACATCTATCTTTCAACAAAAGACCCCTATCGAGATGCTGTTGGTAATGTTATCGGTTTAATTTGCATAGCACGAAATATTACAAAACGCAAGCAGACGGAAGAAGCATTGTCTCGCTCTCTTCAACGGCTGGAAGCCCTGCAACGAATCGACCGTGCCATCCTTAGAGCAGAGTCTACCGAAGAGATTGCCCGTGCTGCACTTTTACGAATGCATCGGGTGCTACCTTACGTTGAAGCTGTCGTTGCATTATTTAATTTTGAAACAGGCAATGCCCAGATACTGGCAGGGACAATTGATGGCGTGTCAAAAGGGGAAAGCGTTGAGCTTGAGCAGCTCATACCAACTTTTGTCTCAAAGGAATCAGGGGGAATTCGTTATGTAGAAGATATTGCTACCCTTAAGGAACGCCCGCTTTTAATCGAGCGGCAACTTGTAGAAGGCAAGCCAAGTTTCCTGGCAGTACCACTGGTGATTGAAGGAGACTTGATTGGTGAACTCAGTTTATTTGCCAACCAAACAGCAGCGTTTAATCTGGAACACCAGCAAATTGCTATTGAGGTTGCAAACCAGCTAGCAGTGGCGATTCAGCAGGCTCGACAACGAGAACAACTGCAAAGCTACGCTGCCGAACTCGAACAGCGAGTAGCAGAGCGAACGGCTGCGCTGAACGAATCGAATGCTGATATGCAAGCTTTTACTTACTCAGTTTCTCATGACCTGCGGGAACCTGTGCGTGTTTTACAAGGGTTTGCTCAAATTTTGTTGGAAGACTACGCCGGCGAACTAGACCCGATCGCACAGGACTTTATAAAGCGCATTCTCACAAACGCCCAGCGGATGGAAAGGCTGCTACGCGATTTACTAGCATACAGTCGCTTGAATCGCAATGAGCTGTCACCAAAACCCATTAGCTTGTCAAATGTTATGGCGGAGGCGCTGACTCAACTGGAAGCACAAATTCAGGAGCAACACGCGATTGTGACAGTAGAGGAACCACTGCTTCCAGTTGTTGGGCATTATACTACCCTTGTTCAGGTGGTCACAAACCTAGTGAGCAACGCTATCAAATTTATGGCTCCTGGAGTTCAGCCATCTGTACGGGTATGGACACAAAAACGCAATGAATGGGTGCGGTTATGGGTGGAAGATAACGGCATCGGTGTCGAGCCGAAGTACCAAGAGCGCATTTTCAAAGTTTTTGAACGCTTGCACGCTGAGGAAGTTTATCCTGGTACTGGCATTGGATTAGCGATCGTCCGTAGAGGAATCGAGCGTATGGGGGGGCAAGTAGGCATCGAATCAACAGCATCTGTTGGAAGTCGTTTCTGGATAGAGTTACCAGCTCCTTCTGAGGATAGTATGCTTTACTAAGGCTTAGCAATTATTAATATTTATAGCAAGAAATGGGATGACTGACGCCAAATCAATATAAATACTAGTGTTGATGATAACGAGTGTTCACTGCTGACAAAAAAAACTCAAATGCTGCGTTTGCTTCTGATTGATGATAACGAACATGACCGTGCTTTAATCGTCTATAAACTCAAGTCTGAGTTTCCTGAGGTTCAAGTTGAACAAGTTACAAAAGCAGAGGACTTCCATCAAGCATTGAAAGCAGGTAACTTTGAGTTTGTCATCACTGACTATCGTGTGCGTTGGAGTGATGGAGTGGCTCTTTTACAGGATATCAAATCCCGCTACCCCAAGTGTCCAGTAATTATGTTTACCGATAGCGGCACTCAGGAGATTGCAGTCGAAGCAATGAAGGCTGGGCTGGACGACTATATCATCAAATCAGCAAAACACTATGTTCGTTTGCCTGTTGCTGTCCGCTCAATCTTGCAACGATTAGAACAACAGGAGAGAGCAGAGAGAGCTTTGCAAGAAGCCAATCAGCGTTGTGCCGATATTCTTGAAAGCATTACTGATGCCTTTTGTGCTTTAGATCAGCAGTTTCGATTTACGTACGTTAATCGAAAATCAGAGCAAATTTTGCTCAAAACGCAGGCAGAGCTTCTCGGCAAGAACATTTGGGAAGAGTATCCTGAAGCAGTCGGCTCAGTGTTTTATCAAAAGTACTATGAAGCAGCAACAACAAAACTTCCTGTCCAATTTGAAGCGTTTTGTCCCCATCTCAATATGTGGCTGGAAGTGAGAGTTTATCCACGCTCGGATGGGCTGACTATTTATTGCCACGACATCAGCGATCGCAAACGCTCGGAATCGGAAAGAGAGCAGTTTCTTGCTCGTGAGCAAGCCGCCCGTGCTGAAGCCGAAGCCCAAGAAAGGCGTTCCACCTTCTTAGCTGAAGCAAGCCGCCTTTTAGCTTCTTCGCTCGACTACCGTACTACGCTCACTAGCGTGGCGAGTATAGCAGTACCAACTCTTGCAGACTGGTGCTTTGTTGATATTATTGAGAAGAATTTGGTCGTTTTTGATAATCCAATCATCGTTGCATTTGACCCAGAGAAGGAAGCGCTGATACGAGAACTCAGGGAACGTTATCCACCTCCAGCTGATGCAGATTTTGGCGCACCAAAAGTTTTACGAACCGGACAGCCGGAAATGGCTACCGAAATTCCAGAGTCACTTGTACTATCCGTAGCCCAGGATGCCGAACACTTGAGCTTGATGCGGCAGTTGAATGCACAGTCTTATATGATTGTGCCGCTGATTGCTGGTCAGCGCAAGCTCGGTACAATCGCTTTTGTGTTGGGACAGCCAGAACGTCGATATCAAAAGGCAGACTTGGCGATGGCTACTGAAGTTGCTCAACGGGCTGCGATCGCGATTGACAATGCAAGGCTTTACTGGGAAGCTTGGGAAGCCAACCGGATAAAAGACGAGTTTTTAGCGATCGTTTCCCACGAACTACGCACGCCGCTAAACTCGATGTTAGGCTGGGCGAAACTGCTTCGTCAGGGGAAGTTAAATCAAGCCACTGCCGCCAAGGCTCTAGAAACTATTGAGCGCAATGCTGAAGTTCAAAAGAAACTCATTGAAGATATTCTCGATGTTTCACGGATTGTCCAAGGCAAAATCCGCCTTAACCTACGCCCCCTGCACCTGATAAGAGTGATTGATGCCGTAAGCGAAAGTATACATCCCATAGCTCAAGCCAAAGCAATTCAGTTTCAGTCGTTACTTGACCTTAATGTTGCTCAGGTGACAGGTGACGCAGATCGCCTGCAACAGGTTGTGTGGAATCTGCTTTCCAACGCTGTCAAATTTACCCCTTCTGGAGGACGGG
The DNA here is from genome assembly GCF_963920835.1 of Scytonema sp. PCC 10023. NCBI lineage: Bacteria > Bacillati > Cyanobacteriota > Cyanophyceae > Nostocales > Scytonemataceae > Scytonema > Scytonema sp. PCC 10023. The sequence goes on along the minus strand of NZ_CAWUDP010000085.1, from coordinate 12,215 downwards.
TTGAAATTCGGCTCGAGCAGGTAAATTCAATGGCTCAAATTACGGTGAGCGATACGGGAGCAGGTATTAGCGCTGATTTTCTTCCTTACGTCTTTGAACGCTTCCGTCAAGCTGATGGGACAAGCACCAGAGCAAATGGTGGACTGGGTTTAGGGCTGGCGATCGTGCGTCATTTGGTTGAGATGCACAATGGCACAGTTTATGCAACTAGTGATGGGGAAGGCTTGGGTGCAACTTTCACGGTGCAACTACCGATAAGAACAGAAGAACAAATTGTACAGCCAACCAACTTGGACTCAGTCGCTAGTGATGAGTTTCCATCTCTCAATGGCTTACGAATTCTCGTTGTGGATGATAATATCGATACTCTCGGACTGATTACCTTCATTTTAGAACAATCTCAGGCACAAGTCACGACGGTGACATCAGCAAGTGAAGCCCTAGCCGCGCTCTCACAATTCAAACCCAATGTGCTGATTAGTGATATCGGTATGCCGGGTGAGGACGGTTATTCGCTGATTCAGAGAATCCGAGCTCTTCCAGCAGAACTTGGGGGGCAAATTCCAGCTGTTGCTCTTACAGCGTTTGCTGGAGAATCCGAACGTAATCGTGCGCTCACAGCCGGGTTTCAAATACATATATCCAAACCTGTTGAACCTGCTGAGTTAGTTGCAGCCGTTGTGAAGCTGGCTGAAGCAAATTGCACCAATAAAAGTTGATTAGATTTGAGCACTCAGTATCAAACCCAAAGCTCTTAATATAGCTGTAAAAGTCCAAAAAAGTAATGTAACTTTATCGCACCGCTTTTTACATAGGCTCGGTTCTTACGGTGAGGTGCAAGATCTAAGTATATGTACAAACACGTAGAAAGTTAGCACTAATAAAAAAGGGATGCAAGGACAGTTAAGACAGTTAAGGAATACTTAATAAAATTTTTAGATTTCGAGAATTAAATTTTAAGGAAGTGATACTTATAGGAAAACCTCCAGTAAATGCAATTACTGGAGGCACTTGCTGAACCAATATTTGTTCTAATCAGTACTGAATAAGTAAAACAAATATTAAAAAAGTTAGCACGAGTAAAAAAAGGGATGCAAGGACAGTTAAGACAGTTAAGACAGTTAAGGAATATTTAATAAAAATTTTAGATTTTGCAGTACTGAAATATACATCTGCATATCAGTATATGCTGATGTATGTTTCAAGCGTGTATTAGAAGATTCTCGCAATATATGAAAATATCATTCTTAAGATAGATTTTTTGGCTTATCTGTCTTAACTGTCCTAACTGTCTTACTTGATTTTCTTAACTGTCTTAACTGTCCTTGCATCCCTTTTTGATTACTGCTAACTTTTTACGTATTTGTACGTATACAAGGAAAACCATGAAAAGTATCACTAGAATCGCACGACGACTGATGTTAGTGTTTTTGGCACTGGTTGCAAGTAGCACGATGTTCTTCTCATCTCCTGCGGTTGCTGCTTCTGTGGATGTTGCAGCTACACAGTATCTTGCCGATGCCACCACACAAACCCAAACATTCGCACCCGAAGAAATTGATGAAGCAATCGCTTTTTACAGACAGTTAAAGGTAAAAGTTTCCAAATTTATTCCCCGGCAAGAAAAGAATGCCAATGGTGAAACCCAGACAACAGAAGTCAAAGGTGGAAGCCTGACAATAGATGAAGCCAAAGGTCTTTTATTCGCTATTAACACAGTAATTAATGAGCTATTACAAGAAAAGAAAGCTGCATAAACTGCAAGAACGAGAGCAACTAATTAGAAACAGAGTTCAGTACCTAGCAGAGAAAAGGGGAATCAGCTTTGATGAATGCTGGAAACTAGCTGTAACAGGACGGTTGGAGAAAATCACCCCTGAAGAATGGTAAAAATTTCATTCCTAAGATAGATTTTTTGGCTTAACTGTCTTAACTGTCCTAACTGTCTTGGTTGATTTTCTTAACTGTCTTAACTGTCCTTTCCTCTCTTTTTCACTCGTGTTAGCTTTTTTAATATTTGTTTTACCTGTCTAATACTGAATGGAACAAATATTGGTTCAGCATACGCCTCCAGTGAGTACTACTGGAGGCTTTCCTATAAATATTACTTCTTTAAAATTTAATTCTCAAAATCTAAAATTTTTATTAAATATTCCTTAACTGTCTTAACTGTCTTAACTGTCCTTGCATTTATGCTTACTTGGTTTCAATATGGATATGAAATATCAAGTAACAACATTTACGTATTAGAAGTGAGGAACTAAATATGGAGTTGACTGATTTGGCAAATTTCTTTGCAATTCTCACAATCCTAGAGCCTGATAGCAAAATATGTCAGTTTACTACAAAACTGGCTGATTTCGGTACAGCAACTGAAGGAGAAACGGATACTATGATTTTACGGGAGATGAAGAAGCATTTGCCTGAATTACAAAAAGAGTTACAAGAAATCAAAGAAAATAAGTTAGAACTTAAACAAAAAATTGTAACCAAGATTTTGACACCTGATAATTGAGGGACTAATTAGAGAAATCTAAATACTTACTTAGATTAGCTCGTGTTAGCTTTTTTAATATTTGTTTTACCTGTCTAATACTGAATAGAACAAATATTGGTTCAGCATACGCCTCCAGTAATCACACTCACTGGAGGTTTTTTCTATAAATATTATTTCCTTAAAATTTCATTCTCGAAATCTAAAAAAATTATTAAATATTCCTTAACTGTCTTAACTGTCTTAACTGTCCTTGCATTGTTTGTTTGACTTTTTCATCTCACACTCACCAAAAAAGGACTGTAGGTTTATTTTGCATCTTCGCTTTATTGTGGTTTTCAAACTGGCGATGCCCCACATCCAAAAGGTACAAATTGAAAATATGTAATTGTGTATACATTCGATTTGAAAGAATTTTGCTCAACAAGAAAAAAACCCCGATTATGCCGGGGTTCTACTCTATAGATTTTCATGATTGGAGCTCATGAATCTAAGATTGTTTTATATTCTTGACCAGGACAAATAGTTGCACTCCACCCAAAAGATATAAATCATGCATATGTGATAGACTATACATTCAGTTGGGCGATTGCCCAAGGGGCAGTGGCAAAGCCAATCGCACTTACAATCGAACTAAGAATTATCCCTTCTCCAACGGAATGGGACGTAGCCTTCCTTCTACCTCAACACTGGGAAAATTGGGATCTAAAGTCAGATTTTCCAATTTGCCATCCTGGAGAATCACAAAAGTATCTTCAACTTTTGCCCCTGGTAAACTAGGATTCCAAGCAACAGCTATCCCTTCTTCTAAAGTGTCGGTAGTAGTGGGATTTGCCACAATTTCTCGCGCCAGATATCCGGTAGTTCCACCTTGATGATGTTCGCGGATTGCATTATTGAATCCGTGCTGTTGATAGGCTTTCGCTAAAGTGTCATAAACTGCATTGAGAGGTGTTCCCGGTTTACACACATTCAAAGCTTCGGCTTCAATTTCACGGACATGACGATGCAATTCCGCGTGTTCATCATTAAGCGCACCAAAACAGACAAATCGCGTCAGGTTTGCATACAAACCATATCCCCTAGCGCAAAACACCAGCATCGCTTGCCGTCCAATCTGTTCGCCTGTGGCTGTAGCATGGCGGTATAACGGTAAACGCCTTTCGCCAGCCACCAGTGTCAGCGCTGGATGCAACCCCCTCGCCCACAACGCCTCTGCACCCGCACCCGCTAATTGATATTCTGTCCAGGTTGGCTTGGCTGCTTTTAGTACCTCTGTCATCGCTTCGCTTGCTTTTCGCCCCACTTGGCGATATCGCTCTAGCTCGCTTGACATCATGACTCTTTTATGATTTTGTAAAGACGGCGGTAATAGCTTCTCTACATCAAGGATGGGGCGATCGCTCAAAACCTTCCCGCCACCAGTCGCATCACGGACAAAAGATTCACGCGCAGCAGCATCAGCCCAAGGGTTAACGTGCAGTTGGAAATTAGCCGGCAGTTCTTCGTCCTTTAAGCGCTGTGCTTCAATTTCATCAGTCAATATCCAAGCATCTTGTGTCGTTACCAACACTTCTGCTACTCCGGTTTCAGCAGTCAGCAGCACGGTGTGAGAAGCGCCAGCAGTCGCCCAAGCAAACCAATCTGTACCGCGTAGACGCAAACCTTGCGCCTCTGTTTCGGTGAGGGTTTGGCGGATTAACTCTAGCTTGGTGGAGACTTCTTGATTCAAAGCATTCATATTATACCTATGTTCAAGTTTCCTTGATTACCCGATTATGTCGGGGTTCTCCTCTACGTATTGTTAGCTGCACCTTAGAGATTGTGTTATATGTAAAACACATATTATGAACAGCATAAGTATATTTTAGATAGAAAAAGTATTAAGTTTCTCTGTAAACATGGATACTTTTAAGGGCAAAATATGACGTTTCTTGTGTGTTTTTGAAAATCCATTGCCTCACATTCCCGACTTCTTTAAGAAGTCGGGAATTTTGTTGTTCATAAGCTGGACAATATTTCGCTGTACCTAACTTCAACTCTAACTGAAACATAACAGAACAAGCCTTCCCAAGCCTATACCGGATAAAAAACTTCGTATTAGTTTGTAAGTGTGAATATTTTCAAACTTAACATTAACTTTGTTTTTTAGAAGAAGGCGCACCAAAAGGCACAAACAGATAAGTTTCAAAAATTTAGCACAAATTTAGCGTCTCGCTTCCTTCTCTAGAGACTTTTTGTAAAGTAGCCTTGATTATAGGCAAACTTAAAATTGCATCTATCTATGGTCTTGCAGTCAGGGAGGGGGCGAGCGAGTCTGGTCAGCCCTTTTCCCTATTGTCCGCCAGTAATCTCCAAGTTAAACCCCGTAATGTAGCTTGCCTCCTCGCTCATGAGAAATGCCACACCGTTGGCAACTTCTTCAAGGCTCCCCAAACGCCGCATTGGCACTGAATTAATCATTTGCTGCTCTACCACTTTAGGATCGGCATCAAAGTACTGTGACCCCACGCCCGCCTGCAATTGAGTCTGCCGCGTCCACATGACGCCGGGACCAATCAGCGAAGGCGAGAGTGCATTCACCCTGATGCCGTAGGGAGCCAAGTCTTTCGCTGCTGTCTGAGTTATCCCAATCACAGCAAACTTGGAGGCTGAGTACGCGATCATATTTGGAGGACCAACCACTCCTGCATAGCTTGCCATGTTGACGATCGCTCCTCCACCCGATTCACGTAGGTGTTGTGCCGCAGCCTTAAGGACGTGAAAAACTCCGACAACATTGATGTCAATGACCTTTTGAAAATCGTCATTGGGATACTCGTCAGTTTTGGCAAACACTCCTTGATAACCCGCATTGTTGAAAACATAGTCAATACGCCCAAATCGCTCTACAGCACCATCCAAGGCTTGAGCAACGTCGTTAGGAGCCGTAACATCGCAGCGAAAGGTAGCGACTGGAATTTTGTATGCTTCCAATTCGTGAGTAACGTCCGCCATCTTCGCTTCGTTTAAGTCTAGGAGTACTACACCTGCACCATCTGCGGCAAAACGCTGTGCGGTAGCCCGACCAATATCACCAGCACCGCCCGTAATCAGAATCGTTTTACCAGCAAAGTGATAGCTTGCTTTAGCTGTCATACTCTTCAATCCTTATGAATATATGTTGCAAATACTCTTTAAGTGTTCTGTATTTAAGGTGAGCTAGTATGATTCAATTATTGGGCAACCGCTCAATATTAGAGCATAAAATTAATTTTTTTTATGTGATTTTAATACTTAAGGAGCTGTGCGATGCGTATGCCCCGCTTCGCTAAGATGTTGGTTGGGTTCCTTGCTGGAGTGATGCTGGTGCAGCTACTGCACGCGTGTTCGCCGAGTTCGCAAGCAGCAGGGAAAACAAGACTGACGATCGCCACTGTCAACAATGGCGACATGGTGGTCATGCAAGGGCTTTCCCGCAAGTTTGAACAAGCCAACCCAAATATTCAACTGAGGTGGGTAGTCCTGGAAGAAAACGTGTTGCGCCAACGCACCACCACAGACGTTGCAAGCCTTGGCGGGCAATTCGATGTCCTGACAATCGGTTCTTATGAAACGCCAATTTGGGCAAGACGAGATTGGTTAAGACCATTGGATCTACCCGCCAGCTACGACGTGAATGACCTGATAAAACCCATACGAGAAGGGCTTTCCAACAACGGCAAACTGTATGCTGTCCCGTTCTATGGGGAGAGTTCCATGCTGTATTACCGAAAAGACTTGTTTGTCCAAGCAGGGATTACGGTTCCCGAACAGCCAACCTATCCCCAGATCAGAGAATGGGCGAGCAAGATTCACGATCCAGCGCATGGGGTTTATGGTGTTTGTCTGCGCGGAAAACCGGGCTGGGGCGAAAACATGGGATTTGTGTCCACATTGGTCAACACATTTGGTGGACAGTGGTTTGACATGAAGTGGCAACCCACTATAAATACTCCAGCTTGGAAAGAAGCGATCGCCTTCTATGTCGATTTGCTCAACAAATATGGTCCACCGGGAGCCAGTTCCAATGGATTCAATGAGAATCTAGCACTATTCTCGACGGGTAAGTGCGGCATGTGGGTAGATGCAACGGTTGCAGCAGGACTGTTATCCAACCCAAAAGAATCTCAAGTTTATGACAAAGTTGGCTTTGCCCGTGCGCCAATTGAGAGATATCCAAACGGCTCGAATTGGCTCTGGGCTTGGGCACTAGCCGTTCCAAAAACCTCAAAATCCCCCGAAGCTGCTCAAAAGTTCGTTGCCTGGGCAACCTCAAAGGAATACATCCAATTAGTTGCTGACCAAAGTGGCTGGGTCGCCGTACCACCAGGTACGCGGACTTCCACCTATAACAATCCCAACTATCAAAAAGCCGCACCGTTTGCTTCGATTGTGCTGAGGTCGATCCAATCTGCCGATATTACCCGTCCCGCCGCAAACCCAACGCCTTACAAGGGCATTCAATATGTGGATATTCCAGAATTTCAGGCGATCGGTTCTTCGGTTGGGCAAACTATGGCAGCAGCGCTAACCAATCGCCTTTCAGTCGATCAGGCGTTGCAGCAATCGCAGAATTCAACTGAACGGTTTATGAAACACACCGGATATATCGAGTGAACCCGGAGATCCCCCCCAGCCCCCCTTATAAAAGGGGGAAGAATTCAGTCAAAGTCCCCCTTTTTAAGGCTACCGCGTACACACAAGTGACTTATTTTGCTCAAAGTGCTCCTAGACCTAACCCCCAGCCCCTTCCCTGCGTTCGCGCAGCGCCTCGTAAGCGCAAAGCGCAGGCTCCGCCAACGCGCAGCGTCTCCGACAGGAGAAGAGAGGGAAGGGGAGCCACCTTCAAAGCCCCTCTCCGCTTCGGAGAGGGGTTTGGGGAGAGGTCTGCCGACTTGTGTGTACACGGTAGCTTTTTAAGGGGGGCTGGGGGGGATCTAAATCTGACGGGGAAGTTTGAAAACACGCCTTAGGGCAACCAGAGCCAATGTTCGCCCATAAAACTTTCACAATCTACCAAAATCTAAAATCCAAAATTCTATCAGGCTATGTCTTCTTCATTAGCTGTAAAGCGTCACCAGGAAACGCCACCCACTAAGCAACGAACCAAGCGACAGGCATCAACCTTACCCCTGGTTGCGCCTTCTGTTATTGCCTTGCTGCTGTGGATGATTGTGCCCCTAGCGATGACGCTATGGTTTTCCTTTCAGCGGTATAACCTGCTCAATCCAGATGCTCGCAAATTCATCGGGATTGAAAACTTCACGTTCATCCTAACTGACTCAGCTTTATGGACATCGATCGCCATTACGGTGATTCTGGTCGTGTCCGTTCTGGTGATCACGATTGGTCTAGGCACACTCCTGGCAGTTCTGTTTGACCAGGACTTTTATGGTCAGGGAATTGCGCGGGTGCTGGCGATTTCTCCGTTTTTTGTCATGCCTACGGTCAGTGCCCTAATCTGGAAAAATATGCTAATGCATCCGGTGAATGGGCTGTTTGCTCAATTCACAAGAGGTTTGGGTTTGGGGGCGATCGATTGGTTTGCAGATTTTCCATTGCTTGCCATCATTATCATTGTTTCGTGGGAGTGGCTTCCTTTTGCCCTACTGATTTTGCTGACGGCAATTCAGTCTTTAGATCATGAGCAGCTAGAAGCAGCCCGGATGGATGGAGCAAATGCTCTAGCCTTATTCCGTTTCGTCATGCTACCGCATCTGAGCCGCGCCATTGCCGTAGTCGCCATGATCGAGACGATTTTCTTTTTGACTATCTTTGCAGAAATCTTTGTTACCACAGGTGGCGGACCCGGAGTGGCAACGACCAACCTTGCCTATTACATCTTCCTGAGAGCCTTGCTGGAATTTGATGTGGGCGGTGCCTCAGCGGGTGGATTAATTGCGGTAATTCTTGCCAACATCGCGGCAATTTTTCTGATGCGTAGTGTTGCTCGTAATTTGGATACCTAACTATGGCACAAAAAACTTCTCGCCGTTGGCTATTTACCTTGCTCGGCTGGTTTGTCGCTTGCAGCTTGTTTTTCCCGATTTTCTGGATGTTTCTCACCAGTTTTAAAACGGAGGTGGCGGCGGTTGCAACTCCCCCTCAGTTATTTTTCCAGCCGACATTAGAAAATTATGTGGCGATCCAAGATCGGGCAAACTATTTCAACTATGCGCTCAACAGTGTGGCGGTTTCACTCGGATCGACCCTACTCGCGCTGCTGCTTGCCGTACCTGCCGCTTATGCAATGGCGTTTTTCCCAACCAAACGCACTAAGGGCACCTTGCTGTGGATGCTGTCCACTAGAATGCTGCCACCCGTTGGCGTGCTGGTGCCGATCTACATCTTGTGTCGTAACGCTCATTTGCTGGATACCCGCATCGGTTTGATCATTATTTACACCTTGGTCAATTTGCCGATTGTTGTCTGGATGATTTACAGCTTTTTCAAAGAGGTACCCAAAGATATTCTGGAAGCCGATCGCATGGATGGGGCAAACACGCAGCAAGAACTCATTCATGTGTTGCTGCCACTGGCATTACCTGGAATTGCTTCCACCGCATTGCTTTCAATCATTTTGTCCTGGAATGAAGCGTTTTGGAGCCTTAACCTAACAACGGCTAATGCCGCTCCTTTAACCGCATTTATTGCCTCATTTTCCAGTCCTCAAGGATTGTTTTGGGCAAAACTTTCGGCAGCATCAACCCTGGCGATCGCGCCTATCCTCATCTTCGGTTGGTTGAGTCAACGGCAATTAGTACGCGGTCTCACGTTTGGTGCGGTGAAATAATCATCTGCTTTTTTTAAACTTATTAACAGAAGATTTTATGTCAACAGTTGCTTTAAGAGATATCCATAAAACTTATGCCGATACTGAGGTGATCAAAGGCGTTGATCTTGATGTTGGCGATCGCGAATTTGTTGTATTTGTTGGTCCATCCGGTTGTGGAAAATCGACCTTGTTACGCATGATTGCCGGACTTGAGGAAATCACCTCTGGCGAGTTGCTGATTGATGGAGACAAAGTCAATGATGTGCCTCCGGATAAACGCGGTTTGGCAATGGTGTTTCAAACCTACGCCTTGTATCCTCACATGACCGTAGCGGAGAATATGGCGTTTAGCCTCCGCCTCGCGGGTGTGCCAAAAGCCAAGCGTTATGAAAGGGCGCGTGAAGTCGCTCGTGTCCTCCAACTGGAACCACTGTTAAACCGCAAGCCCAAAGAATTATCCGGCGGACAGCGCCAACGAGTAGCAATTGGTCGTGCCTTGGTTCGCAATCCCAAAGTGTTTTTGTTTGACGAACCACTGTCAAACCTGGATGCCTCCTTGCGCGTGCAGATGCGGATCGAACTCGCCAGCTTACATGACAGCCTGCAAGCCACCATGATTTATGTGACGCACGATCAGGTTGAGGCAATGACACTTGCCAGCAAGATTGTGGTGTTGCAGGGCGGCATTGTAGAACAAGTGGGTTCGCCACTAGAATTGTACCACCATCCCCGCAATCTATTCGTCGCGGGATTTATTGGTTCACCGAAGATGAACTTTGTCTCGGTCACAGTAACAGCCGTCAATGACTCTGGTATAACTGTCAAACTTCCTGGTGAGGCAAGTGTGACCGTTCCAGTCAACCCTGGAAAGTTGTCGGTTGGGGACAAAGCAACATTGGGGATTCGCCCCGAACACCTACGACTTGATCGCAATAGCGCAACACTGAATGGCGAAGTGTTAGTTGTGGAACGACTGGGCGGACAAACCTATCTCTATGTCAAAATTGTGGGTGGAGAAACGCTAGTCGTGCAAACAGACGGAGATAATTCCAGCCAGTTGCGCGATCTTGTTCCTATCCACATTAGCGGTGATCTTTGCCATCTGTTTGACTTACAGGGTGAAGCAGTTTCAAAAAGTCGTCGTCACCACCTAACCGTTAATAAATAAGATGAACAGCAATACCAGCACAGGCTCAACAATCAAGCTGAATGAAGCATCCCTGTCTCGTTTAGCTGGAAACGTGCGCGTACCCAATTACGATCGCCGTCAAATCACTAATGGAATTGTGCATATTGGGGTTGGTGGATTTCATCGATCGCACCAAGCGCTGTATCTCGATAATTATTTCCATCAGAATCCTGGTAGTGACTGGGGAATCTGTGGTGTTGGATTGCTGGACTCTGACTATGACAAGCGTATGCGGGATGCGCTGCTGTCCCAAGATTGTTTGTATACCTTAGTTGAGCGATCGCCTTCTAGCGATCGCGCTCGAATCATCAGTTCAATCACTCGATACCTGTTTGCACCAGACAATCGTCAAGCAGTCATCGAAGCAATGGCAACCCCCGAATGCCGAATTGTTACCCTAACGATCACTGAAGGCGGCTACTACTACATTGAAGGAAGTGGCGAATTCGATGTGAACCACCCAACGATTCAGCACGATTTGCAACATCCTGACCAACCAATCGGGACATACGGTTTTTTGACAGCCGCACTCGAAAAGCGACGTAAACAGGGGTTGGCACCCTTTACAGTACTGTCCTGCGACAATATCCAGGGCAACGGCAACATGGTGCGGAAAATGCTAACGACATTTGCCCAAATGCGCGATCCGGCTTTAGCACGTTGGATTGCTGAACAGGGGGCGTTTCCCAACTGCATGGTTGATCGCATTACTCCGGTGACAACCTCAGCAGATATCAAAATGGTGGCGGAACAGTTTGGTATTGATGATGCATTTCCATGCGTCGCGGAGCCTTTCATCCAGTGGGTAATCGAAGATACCTTTTGTGCAGGCAGACCTGATTGGGAATCCGTTGGCGTACAGATGACTAACGATGTTCATCCCTACGAGATGATGAAAATTCGGCTGCTTAATGCTAGTCACTTGCTGATTGGCTATCTCGGCTCTCTGGCAGGTTATACCTACGTTTATGAAGTCATGGCTGATCCCTTGTTTCAGCAAGCAGTCGCTAACTTGATGGACGAGGTGACACCAACGCTCCAACCCGTTCCTGGGATTAATTTAGACGATTATAAAAAGACTTTAATTGAACGGTTTTCCAATCCCAAAATTCGCGATCAGCTTCCGCGCCTGTGCCTGAATGGATCAGCCAAAATGCCGAAGTTTGTTTTGGGATCGCTCCGCGATAAATTACAACTTGGAGGTGCGATCGATTACCTAAGTTTGACCATTGCTGCTTGGTGTCGCTATCTCAATGGTTATGACGACCAGAACCGTCCTATCCCCATTGATGACCCATTAGCAGAGATCCTCACTCAACAAGCCCGCTCAGGTAAAACAGATCCCAGACCCTTGCTCAACATGTTTGAGATTTTTGGAGATTTAGTACAGTCGCCACGTTTCGTCGAGACTGTTGCTGACAAGTTGAGCAGTTTGCATGAGTTGGGTGCGAAAGAAACACTAATGGCATTATCTGCTGTGGGTGGTTGATTGGGTAGTTCACCGCCGTCAGCCTACTTGAAGGATAAAAAATGGTTGTCATCAAAAAGCAGAGTGTGGTTAAAAGCTAGGGGAGATGCTCCTAGCTCCTGTTTCTCATGTGTCTCAACGGCATTGAGCCGAAAACCCTGCATGCAACGGAAATAGAGGCTCTTAAAGCTTATTTTATATAGATTTCAGCTTTTTACCGAGAATTGAAGGGTGAAAGCCCCTGCATTTATGCATGGGGATGAAACCC
>NZ_CAWUDP010000084.1:0-42152 GCF_963920835.1 Scytonema sp. PCC 10023 | reverse complement strand
CTTGTAAACTCAGTGCTGCTGGGTCATTTTGTCATGTGTTAGTCTAAACTCCAGTTTGAAGGGCGCGGAGCGTGCGCTTTGCGCTTACCCGTTCGCCCAAGCCGCGTGCCCACGGTGAAGGGCGTGCCGTAGGCTACCGCTCCTGAGCCAAGAACGCGCCAAGGAATTGATAGGTCATCTTGTAGCGGGAAGAGAGTATGAACTTTTTATCGAAAATAAAGCACTTTGCGCTTAGTACTTAGGGCTTTAAAATGCATATTTTCAGGTGCAAAAAGTTTATGAGCTACTGACAGTGTATTTGCTAGTTTTACGCCAACATCACCCTTTATCTTTAGGCAGCTTCTGAAATTTCAATCAAAATTGCTATAGAGACACATTGTTAAGCTTATCTTCGTTAAGTGTATTTTCGTATTGAATAATTGTGAACTTCATCTATAGTTTGTATAGGGCTTTTATTATTGATTCATTTCTTTGACATCTAATTAGTGTTTCATCAATTCTTCATCAATCAGTCTCCACGCTTTATCATAAGCTTCACTGATTTTTTATAGCCTATTTACTGTTTAGATAACTATTTTGCTCTCAGAAGAATTATAAAAGAGATAGCAAAAAACAAAGTCTTTGAGAGATGCTAACTTCAAGACTTAGTCCAAAAACAAGATTAATTTCTTGAATTCACTAATTCCAAGTTGTATCAGTTATCAAAGATAAGTGCTTATGCAAATTAAATTACCTATAAAAAATTGGGTCAAACGCCTATTCAGTTAGGATTCAGCGTGAAAATAATTTTGCTTAGATACTTAAATTTTGATTTCAAAGCTATTGCTAATCTCTTTTCTAAAAAATAGATATTTAAAACTATGTTCGTGAAACAATACTATCATCCGTTAGAAGCTTTACCAAATTTCGATGTGCATCTACTAGGCCGACGAATTTCTTGTATGACCGTCTCTTCAATTATTGAAGGCATTCACAAAGCTTGCATCGAAGACAGAAAAATTACTATAGGACATTACAATGTGCACGGTTTTAATCTTTCTGTGCAGTTGCCCTGGTTCTACGACTTCTTGCAGAGTGCAGATATTACCCTTTGCGACAGCATGGGTATCCTGAATGCTATTCGCTATGTGGAGGGGCAGAAGTTACCAATAGAGTACCGAGTTTCTTACACGCTCTTAATGCCGAAACTGCTGGAACATTGTAATCAGCATGGTTTGTCACTCTTTTTGCTTGGATCACGACCTGAGCATTTGCAGGTAGCTTTGGAGCAGTTAAAAGTTAATTATCCAAACATTAAGTTGGCTGGACACGACGGATACTTCTCAATGGAAGATCCGTATCAGAACGAGGCAGTTATTGAGCAAATAAATCTTGCCAAACCCCAGATTTTAGTAGTAGGTATGGGAATGCCTGTTCAGGAAAACTGGGTTCGACTATACCGGAACCGTCTTGGCGTCAACGTCATCATGACTGGCGGTGCAATCATAGATCGGCTAGCAGGAGTTGTCCCGGATTGTCCAACGCTGCTTTCAAACAAAGGTTTGGAGTGGTTATATCGCCTATACCGTGAACCTAAACGTTTAGCAACTCGCTATTTACTGGGCAATCCAGCTTTTGCGCTACAGATCGCCCTAGCTAAGCTGAATCAAAGCACTGCCAAGATCATAGACACACAACCTATTAACAATTCTGTTATGGGAAACTTAGAACACTCAGGCAGTTTTTCCCACTCCACAACCATTTAAGTCGCCTCTGTTACATACCATCAACGCAAAAGTTTTCCCATCTGCCTTCTTCTTAAAATATGAAGATCCTACAAGCTATCTATCAATTTCGGACAGGTGGCGGTGCGCTGCAAGTAGTCGCTGACCTTACCGCTGCTGCCCGTAATAGTGGTCACAGCGTGACAATTCTAGCTCGAGACATATCAGTCGCCACCTCAGTAGGGGCAGAAAGATTTTTTACTGGCAACAAAGCTTTAGACTGGTGGCATCTTTGGCAACGCTTGCGTACAGAACAATACGATATTATACACGTTCATGACCGTTACTGCTCGTTGCTGATCAATTTAATATCTCAAGCTCCACCGAGTGTACAAACTAATCACATTGCCTATCGTACGCACCGCCGATTAACACCTTTTGCGGACATTGTTGTGGGTTGCTCCCGTTCTATGGATCAACACCACGCTGACTTTTTCCAATTACCAAGTTCCCGCCGCGCGCTCATTCCCAACGGCGTCTTTTCTCGCAATCCTAAATTAGAACGAGTGCAATCTCTACGTCAGAACTTACCTTCAGCAATTAGCGATTGCGCAACGGGCAGTGGCAAAGCCAATCGCCCAAGGGACACTGAGCGAGCCAATCGCCGCGTCTGCCTAACAGTGGCTCGTCTTGCTGCCCAGAAAGGTCATACATATCTGCTAGAAGCTATTGCCTCGTTACCTCCCAGCCTACGCCAGTCTTGGTGCTTTGTCTTGGCTGGGGGAGGTGAGTTAGAGCTTCAACTCCGTACTCAAGCAGAAAAATTAGGAATTCTTCAAGATTTACTTTTTCTAGGTCATACTGCAGATGTCGCAGAATGGCTAGCATTGGCTGACGCTTTTGTTTTACCTTCCTTATACGAGGGTTTACCTTTAGCACTGCTTGAAGCCATGGCAGTCGGTTTACCCTGTCTTGCCACAGCAGTGGACGGTAACCTCGAAGTCTTGCGCCACGAGGAGAACGGTCTCCTTTGTATGCCTGCAAATTCTCAAGGTTTGGGTGACGCTTTGGAAACTTTACTAAGTGATACGACGCTGCGTAATCGCTTGGGTAAGCAAGCTCAGACAGACTACTGGAGCCAATGGACATTTGAACGTACTTGGCAACAGTATGAATCACTCTACCGACAATTGTACCAACGTGAAGTACCGCGATTGTCCGGGCATTCATCCGAACTAGCTAAATAACTTATAAATAATTTAAAGGTCTTTCCTCTCATGACTTTTCCAATCAACTTCCTCATGTGTTCTCCTGACCACTATGACGTTGACTATGTCATCAATCCTTGGATGGAAGGGAACGTTCATAAATCTTCGCGCGATCGCGCTGTTGAACAATGGCAGGGACTATTCCAAATCATTAAAGAATATGCCACAGTGGAGTTGGTGCCACCTCAAATTGGTTGGCCTGATATGGTATTTACGGCAAATGCAGGACTGCTTCTGGGAAATAACGTTGTCCTCAGCCGATTCCTCCATAAAGAGCGTCAGGGAGAAGAACCGTACTTCAAACAGTGGTTTGAGTCCCAGGGCTACACTGTACATGAATTGCCTCAAGATTTGTCATTTGAAGGCGCTGGAGATGCACTGCTAGATCGGGAAGGACGTTGGCTATGGGCTGGATACGGCTTCCGCTCCCAGTTAGACTCACACTCATATCTAGCAAAATGGCTAGACATTGAAGTGCTTTCGCTGCGGTTGATAGATGAGCGGTTCTATCACTTGGATACTTGCTTTTGTCCCCTGAGCGGTGGTTATTTACTTTACTATCCAGCCGCGTTTGATGCCTACTCCAACCGCTTAATTGAAATGCGGGTACCGCCAGAAAAGCGGATTCCCATTCAAGAAGCAGATGCAGTGAACTTTGCCTGCAACACAGTTAACATTGACTCTGTTGTCATCATGAACAAGGCAAGTGATGAACTCAAAAACCGCTTAACCGCAGTCGGATTCCAAGTCATTGAAACACCATTGACAGAATTTCTCAAAGCTGGCGGCGCTGCCAAATGCTTAACACTACGAGTAACAGAACCAGTGCGAAAGCCAGCACACACACCAAAATTCAGCGTAGTTATCCCCGCCTACAACGTGAGTGCTTACATTGCGGACTGTGTGAACTCGGTTCTCGCTCAAACCGAAACAGACTTTGAGGTTATTGTCGTAGACGATGGCTCTACCGATGATACGGCTCAAATAGTTTCTTCTTTTGTTGATCCACGCGTACATTTGGTACGTCGTAGCAATGGTGGATTGGCTACTGCTCGCAATACGGGTATCCGCGCCGCGATTGGCGAATTTGTGGCATTTTTGGACGCTGACGATCGCTGGTGTCCTGAGAAATTGGCTGCTCACCGACAAGCACTTGAACAAGATCCCAACGCCTCAGTGAGTTATGATTGGTCAGTTTTTATAAATAAGCAAGGTCAACGAACTGGGTTATCTATGGCTCAAACTCAGAAAGTTATAACACACGAGGCTTTGCTGCTCAAAAACTATTTGGGTAACGGTAGTACCGCAGTCGTTCGTCGCTCAGTCCTTGAGGAAACTGGTGGCTTTGATGAGAGTTTGCGTCGTTTTGTAGATCATGAACTGTGGGTTCGCTTAGCTTTTCATGGTCATCATTTCCGACTCGTTCCTCACCAGTTGACTGAATATCGCATTCACCCTGCCAGTTTCACAGCCGATACACAACGGATGCTCAAAGGGCTGGAGGCATTCTTGACAAAAATTGCGACTTATGCACCAGACAGCATTAAGCGGCTTGCACCATTGGCGATCGCCTGTACTCATCGCTGGATGGCGAGGGCTGCTTTTGTAGAAGGAAATTACCCAAAAGCTTATCAACATGCCCTGCAAGCGCTACGCACTTCACCTCAGGTACTTTGGAGAGATCAACGGGCACCGATCACTTTTGCGGCAATTTTTCTGCAGGCGATCGCGCCGAAACCTATATTTAACGGGATGTTGCAGTTAGGGCATCGCTTTGCTACAGGTTGGTTTCAAGATCATTCCAAAAAAAATCAAATCTTATGGTAATTTTGCTACTCAGTTTGGGAACACTGTACATAACAGCATATAAATAACAATGTTTATGCCTGCCAACTACTGAGTTTTGATTATAAGAGTTTACCGTGACTACTGATTGGCATTTTCCATCTCGTCTTCCCTTTGCAATGCGCGTCTTTAAAGCGCTGAGCAAAGAGCGTTGGCCTTTATTGCTGACATTGACACTCTCGCTAGGTCTTGCAACCGTAATCATTCGCCGCATTCCTGCCATTTATTCATCCTCCTCTAAGGTTCTGATTGAGTATCCACGTAGTACTGAACAATTGACTGGTTTGGACACTCAGGTTCAGTTGGGAAGGTTAGATACAGTAGGCGAGCGGGTAAACCCCATCAACAACCAAGTAGCTTTGGTAAAATCGTACCCTGTCTTTAAAAAGGCTCTGGCGCAGCTAAATCTGTCAGAAAAACAGGTTCCTTTTAAGGAATTATCAGTTAAAGCCGTAGAAGGAACGGATTTACTAGAAATTACGTACAAATCAAAATCAGCTTCATTAGCTGCTAAGGTCGTACAGACTGTTGTCGATATCTATATCAAAGAAAACCTGCTTAACAATCGTGAAAAGGGAGCATCGGCGCGGAAGTTTCTGGAACAACGTCTACCAGAGCTTGCAAATCAACTGAAGAAAGCTCAGAACCAACTCGAACAATTTCAGAGCCAAAATCGTTTCTTAGGGACAACTGTCGAAACTGATGCACTGACTAACGCATTAAATAACCTGGAAACACAAGTTAATACAGCGCGAACTGAACTTGCTTCTACAGAGCAGAAAATTGCTCGTTTGCAAACGCAATTGCCTTCTGATCTGACTGCTGCGGTGAATGTCGCGGGCTTAAGCCAGGAGGCTGGTTATCAACAGTTGCAAACTCAATTGGTGCTGGCTGAAACTGATTTAGCTCAATTGCAAATTCGCTTCACTGATCAAAACCCTCAAGTCGTGGCTGCCAAACAGAAGCGCAATCAACTTAAGGTTCTGCTTCAGGAGCGATCGCTTCGCTTAGTAGGAAACCAAGCAAACGCCTTATCTCCCACAGATCCTTTGCATCAACGCCTAGTTGAGAAGTGGGTTGAACTAGAGACAGAACGCTTTGCTCAGGTGACTCGACTGGGCAAATTATCTCAGCAGTTGCAGCAGCTACAAGAGCGCTCCAAAAAGCTTCCGCAGTTGATCAAGCAGCAGACACAGCTGCAACAATCTGCTGAAGCAGCCCAAAAAGAATATCTCACCTTTAAGGAGAAGTATACTGCTAGTCAAATTGCTGAGGAGCAAAACATTAGTAATGTTCGTGTTGTCGAGCCAGCAGAAGTTAATCTCACACCAGCAGCACCAAACCGCCAACTGCTTTTTACTCTTGCCGCAGTCATCAGCACTGGCATCTCACTCGGTGTCGTTTGGTTGTGCCGATGCCGCAACAATGACCTAGATGGGATTGTTGAACTTAGAGACATCCTGCCACTGTCAATCATTGCCACCGTACCTTGGTATGGCAATGGACTATTATCCCCAGAGGAAAACTTAGATGAGAGCCGGCTTGCTAGCAGCTACCAACTACTCCAAGCAAATATAAGGATGCTACCACGGAATGTACAGATTGTAGCTGTATGCAGTTGGGCTCCTGCCGAGGGTTGCTCCTCAGTGGCTAAGAACTTGGCATTACTTGAAGCACGCTCTGGTCATCGCGTTTTATTTATTGATGCAGACAAACGCTCTGCCGCTCAACCTGAATTTTGGCAGACCGACCAAAGTCAGCACAGTGCTGAGCATAACCTGAATGGTAAGATTTTGGGACATACAATTCAGCATAAAGTGCTGTCTAACTTCGATATTTTGTCTTCCGACGATATACCCTCTGTCGTCATGTATAAGGAATGGCTTGCTTTACTTGAACAGAAGCGCAAGCAGTACGACCTGATTGTGATCGACTGCGCTCCAGTCTCCCACAGTACTGACGCGACGGTGCTAGCATCAATGTCTGATGGTGTGGTTTGGGTCGTGTGTCCAAAGCGCTTGGGTCGTCGTCGGGTAGAGGCTTCTGCGGAAAATTTACAAACCTGGAGTACGCGTCTGTTGGGTCAGGTGATCATTGGTGTTGAAAGCAATCAACTACCAGTGCAAACTCCAAATGACCGCTTAAAATTGCCAAAGCTCACCCACCGCCAGTTTGCGAGTCTTCAAGGAGCCAAGAACCACTTATGACTCGTCCTACGATACCACCAAAAAGCATTGGCACAAGCTATCTAGGCAGACAAGAGCTAGACATAACTGCTGAGCGGATAGTCTTTTGGACAATTGCTCTAGTACCTCTGTGGTGGATTGTGGGAATTCAGATCGCTGTTTATCCGTTGGTTGGCTGGTACTTGTTTTACCGTAGTTTCCGACAGCCAAAACAAGTTACTTTTCCTTTTGGCTGGAATATGTGGTGGTTGTATATAGGTGTTTGGTTACTGTCATTAGTCATAAACCTGGCACTTGGCACTGCTGAAATTGGTAGGAGTATCACAACGCTGGGTTCGATTTTTGGGGTGTGGGTTCTCACAGTCGTTGTTTGGTATGCCATGCGTCGATTAGCAATTCGCTATCACGTTATTATCCGGGCTATCTGCATAGTTGGATGTTGCCAGCTCTTAGCTGTATTCATTGGGCAAGGTTATGTGCTAGCGACAGGTTCGGTGTTACAAACCCACAGCATCATTACAACGCTTGTCCCTTCCATTCCGGCTCGGGTATTCTTCGATGCCGAGCTCTATGGCTATGATGAACTGGGTTGGGATGTGGAGTCAATACCTCGGCTCAAGTCGTTCTACTATTGGTATCCATTAGCTGGGACGATGAGCATTTTCATTTGCATGGCGTCGTTAAGTGAGCCCAAACGCTTTTGGCAAATACTCAGTTTTTTAGGTGGCTTGACAACAATTTGGTTTGCCGCTGCACGCTCAGCCCAAGTAGGCATAAGTCTTGCGACTTTTTTGGCAATTTGGTTTGGTAGTCGTCTGGGACGCAAGATAATTCTTGGCAGTTTAATACCTTTTGGCTTAGTCTCGCCCGTTGTCGTCGTTGAAATTTACAAGTACTTCTTTGAGTACCGCAGTGATTCAGGGGCAGCTCGTCTTGCTCTGTATGACGAGACATTCAAAGCCTTCTTACGCTCTCCTCTTCTAGGCTATGGTACTCATGGTCGCTCCGAAACCCTGGAGGTGCCATTAGGTTCTCACTCTCAAGTTTACTCGACACTCTACCACACAGGTGTACTCGGCTCTTTCATCCTCATAGTAGCCTGGATTGCGATCGCCGTCGCTCTATTGCGGCTCATCCATAAACAACCCAAATTATCTCCGACTCTTGGAGCTTGGGCAGGGTTAACGTTTGTCATGACAAGCGGCGAACTTGAAGCTGCTAGCGTCACTGTCTTCGTCCTAGCTGCCTGGCTGGGTTGTGCTTGGAACTGGGAGGAGCAAATGTCTATAAAAGCAAAGCAGCCTTGGTTATCTGGTGTGCAAGTACCACAACCACCCACGCCTTGGCAAAGCCTCCAGCACTGGTGGAGCGGTTCAACATAAGTTGGAGTACAAAAATGGCTTTCATTGGACAAATTACTATGCAATCAATGTATCGGCTTTTAGAGCGCTTATCCTCCGATTGTTGGAGGTGGTACTACAGCATACGATACCCTAATTTGATCCTAGAACCAGGAGTTCTGATTGCAGGTCGTTTAAAGCTCTCCGGCTCTGTCAAGGTAGCAATTAGTAGCGGTACCCGTATCCGCAAGCGCAATCATATATTTGGTGAGGGTAAAGTTACGATTGGCAGTGATTGTTTACTCAACGGTTGCTCTATCGCTTGCTACCAACAGGTAGACATTGCAGATAAGTGTCTAATCTCTGACTGCTACATTATGGACACAGACTACCACAATGTCGATCCTGAAACACGACATGAATTACTGCATAAAAGCGGCATTCGTCCTGTGGCTATTGGTCGTAATGTGTGGCTTGCTGCAGGCGCACGAATACTCAAAGGCGTCACCATAGGCGAGAACTCTGTTGTCGGACTAGATTGCGTTGTTCGCCGTAATGTGCCTGCCAATGTCGTCGTAATCGGCAATCCTGAGTGCATTGTCAAGCACTTGCAACCTCAAGAAAGAAAAGCGGTCGTCTCAGGTATCCAATCATGAAAAGAAGAACAGTACTGGGAATCATTGGAGGAGCAGCGATTACAAGTACCTGTGCGCTGTCGCAGAATCAAGCACTCTCCTCAAAGTTGTCAAGAAAACCACCTCGCTTAAAGTTAGGGACAGAACCACCCTCTCAGGAGTACTTTGGGTTAAACATCGGCACTGAACTGAGTCTCAAATCCTTGCGCGACCAATTACTTACGCTTTATCAAAAAGCTGGTGTACGTTGGCTGCGGGTTTGGTACAACTGGGCAACACTTGAGCCTGAACCTGGCGCATACGATGGAGCTTCTATCCAAGAGGCATTACGTTTTGCTAAGAATTATAACTTTCAAGTGCTTTTCATGATTTGGGGAACTCCACCCCATGCTGGCAATGGAGATTTGGGAGATGTGCCACAAACTAAAGCACTGTCTGACTATTGCCAATGGCTGAAAGCAAATTTGGGTGATTTAGTGGATGCGTGGGAAATTGGCAATGAACCAAACCTAACGAAGTACTACGCAGGTTCACCTGAGAGTTACATTCAGACCTTGGCAACGAGTTATCAAGTGCTTCAGGGAGATGCGCCAGTCGTTGCAGCAGGTCCTAGCGGCGCTGCTAGCTCTAGTTACTGGCAAGCTTTACTTGATAACGGGCTACAACGCTACTGCGATCGCGTCAATTTGCATCCTTACCGAAATCAACCTCAACAGGTCGTCCGTCTGGTAGACGACTTCTTGGGGCGAGTGCAAAAGCCGCTTTGGATTACTGAATTAGGTCTTTCTGCAGATGTTGGTGGCGAACAAGCCAAAGCCGATTTCGTCGCTAACGTGCTTCCGTTACTTGCGACACGAGTAGAAAAACTTTTCTGGTATCGGGGTGTTCAGGGTTCGGGTTTACACCCTCTGCGTTTTGGGTTAGTCGAAGGCAACCGTACCTCAGGTCAGGTGACTCCATTACCTGCTTACTATAGCTATGCTGCTTTCGCTGGTAAATAGCCGTATTGTTTTATGCATGACCAATCGGAAAATCATAGCACTAAGAAAATCCGCTCAAAGTTATTTGCTGGGTTGCGTTGGACGGGTGCATCGCAGGTTCTTCAACAAGTTTTGAACATAACCTGGAGTGTCATCATGGCTCGATTGCTCTCTCCGACAGACTTCGGGTTGCTAGCAATGGCAAGTGTCTTTACGGGGATTGTCTACTTTGTACTCGACCTAGGACTGAAAAGCTCTCTGATTCAGCGTCAAACTCTTGAAGAAAAGCTGATTTCCAGTGTGTTCTGGATTAATGTCTTTGTCGGACTTGTGATGACGGTGGTAGGGGTTGTTTTTTCTTGGTCGATTGCTGGGTTTTACAACAACCCACTACTGCAGCCAGTGGTCGTAGCTCTATCCTGCAACTTCTTGATTTTCTCGTTAGGTATCACTCAAGAAGCTTTGCTCAATCGCCAGATGGACTTCCGGAGCCTAGAGTTGCGTACACTCTTGGGACAATTCATTGGTACAGTTTGCTCAATTGTGATGGCATTTTGGGGTTTTGGAGTTTGGAGTCTGGTGGCACGCATCTCAATAACCACCGTAGTGGGAACCACTTTGATGTGGTTTGTTACCAATTGGCGACCGAGGTGGTGGTTTCGCTGGAGCGATGTGCGTGAGTTGATCGGTTTTGGCAGCGATGTCCTCACCTCCAACCTCTTAGCCTACTTTGGGCGCAATGCTGATAACTTTTTAATCGGTAAGTTCATTAGTGCCACTGCTTTGGGGTACTACACGATGGCTTACAACTTGATGATGTTTCCCGTCCTGCGTTTCGCTCAAGTACTGAGTTCAGTATTGTTCCCAGCACTATCACGTTTGCAAGACGATGTAGAGAAAATTAAGTCTAGCTGGTTCCGTGCTACCCGTTTGATTGGGGCAGTCACAACACCGCTAATGTTAGGGCTAATTGCCCTTGCTCCGCAGTTTGTAGGGATTGTTTATGGCGAGAAGTGGCTGCCGGCAGTTCCTCTGTTGCAAATTTTGGCACTTAATGGTATTGTCCAGTCGTTGACTTGGCTAAGCAGCACAGTACTCGTGTCTCTGGGTAAGACTCGTTTGCTCTTAAAGCTCACCTTTGTGTCAGTTACTTTAGCCTTTGTTTCATTCTTAGTGGGCTTACCTTTTGGAGTTGTTGGTGTCGCTACCTGTTACACAGTGGTTAACACTGGAATGGAGATGTGGTCGTTATTCTACACACTAAAGTGTGTGAACTCCAGCTACAGCCAATACATATACAACATAGGTGGAGTCGTGACAGCAGCAGGTGGTATGGGTCTTGCTGTCTGGGGTTTAGTATTTGGTCTGCACATTGCCCCAATACCGCTGCTTTTGATTGCCATTGGGTTGGGATGCATCGTGTACGTGATTTTACTACGCTTCATCGCTCCTACAGTGCTGAGTGAGGCTCTTAGCATTCTGCCTGAGCGCTTTACCAAACGCTGGTTGAAATTTGGTTAATAGCTATACCCAGAAAAAACATATGACATGGCAAACGTCTAAAGACAACTTGAGTAAATCGCCCCTTGTTTCAGTAGTTGTGCCAGTATATAACGGTGAAAAGGTATTGCCTACACTTATAGAGTCTTTATCCAAGTTGGACTACCCAAAAGACTGTTTGGAAATTATACTGGTCAACAATAACTCAAGCGATCGCACGGCTGAAATATTAGCAGCTACCCCGTTCACTGTCATCTCAGAAATGCAGCCGGGCTGTGGCACAGCGCGTAATGCTGGTATCCGACAAGCAAGAGGGGAATTTATTGCCTGTACTGACGCTGACTGCGTAGTTTCTCCAACCTGGTTAAAAGACTTAGTTGCAGGTTTTACAGACCCAAAAATTGGCGCAGTCGCAGGAACGATTGAACCTTATGAACTGACTCATCCAATTGAACGTTATGAAGCATTACGCTTGAACGATCCTGGTCATAGAGCCAAACATATTTTTCTCCCTACTGCTTGTACTGCTAACGTTATGTATCGAGCGGATGTGTTTCAACGAGTTGGCTTGTTACTAGATCGTTCTGGTGGCGAGGAGACAGACTTAAACTGGCGTATGCAAACTCAGACAGAATACCGCATTCATTTTCTCCAATCTGGCGGATTGGTTCAGCACCGCTACCGTGCTGATTTTAAAGCTTTCTGCCGATCGCAACGTTACAAAGCTCGTACCTTAATAGATCTGCATCGACGCTGGAATCTACATACACCGACTGGACGCAAAGAGTTGCTAAGGACAGCTATAGGTGTGAGTTGGTTCTTGCCAACGGTTTTAACACAAACTTTCGCACGCAGTCACACTTTTTACGAGAGTTGTTGGGAAGCTTGGTTAAATATCGTGGTTCCCTGGACTCGGTATCAAGGTATTCGAGAAGGTTGGCACAAACAATGAAAGTTGCTCTGGTTCATGATTATCTTAAAGAGTATGGTGGTGCAGAAAGAGTTTTGGAAGTTTTGCATAGTTTGTACCCAGAAGCACCAGTTTACACAGCTTTTGTAGACTATGCAGGCTTGGGGACAGCGCGATCGCGTTTTGCTGGGTGGGACATCCGCACCACTAATGCTCAACACATACCCGGAATTGCTCACCGTCACCATACGTTGCGTTTTTTGATTCCCTACTTCTGGGAATCCCTTGATTTCTCTGAGTTCGACCTAGTTCTCTCTTCATCGAGTGGTTACTTAAGTAAATCGGTGCTGACTCGACCGGAGACAAAGCACATTACTTACTGTCATACTCCTCCTCGATATTTGTGGGGATACACAAAGTCGCAAGCTAGTCATTGGTACAAGCATTGGTACGAAACCTGGGTAAATAGCTCCTTACGACAATACGACTTCTATGCGTCTCAACGGGTGGATCGATTTGTAGCCAACTCTCAGGAAGTTGCACGACGAATTGCCAAGTTCTATGGACGTGTCGCAGAGGTTATTCCACCACCTGTGACGGTTCGAGGAAAAGGTGAAGCGGGGAATGAATATTACCTGTATGTTGGTCGTTTAACACGTCCTAAACAAGTGGAGCTCGCCGTCCAGGCTTGCGATCGTCTTAAACGTCCTCTCTGGATTGTGGGAACAGGTAGTGAAGAAGCTCGCTTGCAGGCAATGGCAAGTCCAGACATCCGCTTTCTAGGCTTTGTGTTGGAGGATGAGAGAATGTCTGAGATTTATGCAGGTGCTAAAGCTTTGATTTTCCCTTGTGCTTATGAAGATTTTGGGATTGTACCTATAGAGGCTATGGGGCATGGTGTCCCTGTAATTGCCTTAGCACAGGGGGGAGTTAGAGAAAGCGTCCTTGATCGTAAAACTGGACTGTTCTTTAAAGAACCCACTGTAGAGAGTTTGTGTCATGCGATCGAAGAATTTGAAGGTCTTTGCTTCTCTTCCCGCACCTGTATTGAACGGGCTAAGGAATTTTCTGAGTCAGTCTTTGTCTCTAAGCTACAACAATTTATTAGCCAAACTTTAAAGGAACATAAACTTTTTTTAACCAGCGTTTTTGACTAGGAACTGTTAACTTAACACACTAAATTAGCCAAGTTTTTCTATCATTTTTCACAAAACTAATTAGCCATGAATAACTTCAGCCCTGAAAAGATTCAAGAAGTTCTGCACACAAAGCTAGGAAAATTAGAAAAATTTGAACAATGTGCCCTCCTAGATTATCCTGACAACTTTAATGTTGGCGATCACTTGATATGGCTTGCATCCGTATTTTATCTAACTGATATTGCCAAAACAAAAATTAACTATATTGCGGCTAGTACAAATTTTTCTGACTCAGCGATGGAAAAGCTGGTCGGTAAAGCTCCTATATTTCTTAATGGAGGAGGTAATCTGAGTGATACTTGGCTTGTTCATCAAACATTTCGTGAAGAAATTATCTCTAAGTATCGAGACAGACCAATTATTATTCTTCCGCAGAGCATTTACTTTACAAGTCAATCTAATTTAGAGAAAACCGCAAAAATTTTTAACTCTCACCCAAATCTCACTTTGTTTACTCGCGATACATATAGCTATGAAATTGCGCTGAAATATTTTTATAACTGTGAGGTAATATTGTCACCTGACATGGTTTTTCACATGGCAGGAATGCCTGAATTATCATTCATACGTAATCCAAACCTCCCTATTTTATACCATTACAGGCAAGATAAAGAACTGAATCAAAATTCTTCTCCTACCTCTATTAATCTGCCTAACTTAATAGTAGAGGACTGGCGTTCATTCAAATGGATGTTAGGTGCTCCTAAAGCTTCACCTGTTCCAGTTATCATTCGACGACTTATTCGCAAAGTTTGGCAAAGAGGTTTAGCAACTCCCCAAGAGTGGGTATCCCGACAAAAGTGGCAGTATCTTCAACCTTATGCTGGTAAATTTGATAGTCTATACAATTCCTCTTTGCATCGAACTTCATGGAGTTTTATGCATAGTGGAGTTTATCAATTGAAACAGTACCGTCTAGTTATTACAAATCGGTTACACGGTCACATTCTCTCGACTCTTTTAGGTATTCCTCATATATTTTTACCTAATTCCTACCATAAAAACGAATTTTTCTATGCAACATGGACTTCAGAAATTCCATTTTGTCGATTTATCAAAGATGCTTCACAAATTGAAGCTAATGCAAGAGAACTATTGGAATTATTCCCTGGTTAAAAAACCTAAAACTTCAGAGGAGAAAAATCATGGCTAACTTTTTTGTTGTTGTAGATCCAGATCATGAGCGGCGATCGCAGTTTGTGAAAAAAATTGAGCCGCTATTGCCACCAGTAGAAGGCTTAGTGACAAATTCCTGTTCTGTAGGCAATTTCTGCGCCGTTTGGGCTGCAAGTTCTACTGCTCCCATTAGTCACACTGTCGAGCAACAGGATGCTGCTGTGATTTGGGGAGATGCAATGCACCAAACCAAAGCCGCAAGAATCAATGCCGATGGTCTTTTGAACTTATGGAAAGACTCTACAGACAACACTTATTCTGCTTTTAATGGCTTTTATGCGGCAGTTACCTATCATCAGCACTACGGGCTGAAAGTGGGAGCAGATTTGTTAGGTTTGTTCCCAGTGTACTACTACACTCATGGTGAGGTGGCTTTAGTAGGTTCAAGCCCGGAACTGTTCAGATACCATCCGCTTTTCCAACCAGCATTTAATCCCGCAGGTCTTGTGGGAATTCTACTAACTAATGGGCTATTTGATGGACAAACATTGTGGCAAGGCATTAAACGTTTAGACGCAGGATGTTTACTATTTTGGCAAGTAGGAACTTCTGCTAAGGAACTCAGACAATATCAACTTCCCAAGTCTGAGAAAGATTCTGAGTATTCCCAACTCTCTTTCGCTGAACAAGTCGAGCTGTTGGCACAAGCCCTTGAACAGGCGATCGCTCAATATGACATGAGCGGCAAGCGAGCTAGCCTCTTGCTGTCTGGAGGGATAGATTCTCGAATGCTGGCGGGGTTTCTTCGCCGTCAAAATGTTGATGTTGCGGCATTAACTCTAGGAAGGCGCACTGATATTGAAATGAGGTGTGCAGCTTCGGTAGCTCGAACTCTTGCTTTTGAGCATCACACCGCAACTGTTCCCTTCGCTCAATATCCCGCCTGTGCTGACACAGTCGTTAGGTGGGAGCATCTTGCAAATGGTTTTAATGTTAGTACAGATTGGGGCATCCTCTGTGATATCAAAAAATTAGCCCCTACAACTGTCACCGGTTACTTAATGGATAGAGTCGTTGGAGGTTCGGCACCATACTCCCCCTCTCCAGACGAGATGTCATATGAAGCATTCTTCGACAATGTCAACTGTTGGGGTTTCCCTCCTAATTTACTAAAGAGACTTTTACGTCAAGAAGTATTTTACGATTTGGTACAAGATACTCTTGCTCGCATTCGCATAGTTTACGAAAGCTATCCTGGCACGGAATTTAGACGATCATGGTGGTTTGAAATTTTTCACTCAAATCGGTTTCATGTAGGTAGTTCAGCGTGGCAGCTTAGCTTTGGAGCTTGGCCTATCTTACCAGTGCTAAATTGGCAGCTTTTAGAAGTAAGCGCTCTCTTACCAGAGAAGACTATAGCTCAACGACGAGCGCAAATGGAATTGCTATGTACTTACTTTCCACAGTTAGCTCAACTGCCTTTAGACCGCAATGCATATAATCTAGAGCCACTCTTAGGTCGCAAAAATCAGTTTTTAGCTCCCTTAGTTAAATTACAGCGCCGATGGTGGCAATTTCAGCAGCAGAAACTGGGATATGAGCGACGCTATTACTTTCGCACTTACGATTTCAATAATGATGGTTGGCGTGCTATACGTCAGCAAGCAGAACTGTATCGAGACCATATCAGGTGTCTGTTCCATGAAGATGTTTTCAATGCACTGCTGCCAACTCCAGATGTACGCACACAGTATAAAGATCCAATTATTGATGCTTCCGGCATCAAAGCTTTAGTTGGACTGTTGCTTTGGTCTAAAGAGCATATTTAGAAGTTAGTTCATACTCATTTCAGATAATAGAAAACTCAATTATGCCTCAGACTCATATTTGGCAAGAACAGACGACAACAGTCAATGACTCAACCACTGTTAGTGTCTTGATTGAGACTCCCAACCAGGTACAAACTCCTTTGTGGTATCGTGTTCCAGCTCAACAAAGTTCTCTGATAACACCCAGTTGCGATCCTTTTGTTGTTGGTACCATTTTCATAGCTATGAACCAAGGATCTGATGTGGTAGTTCATGGTGAAGTTTCTCCCTCCCTACTGCAAAATCTTGCAGAGTTCCAAGCAGTATGGGCGCGTTGGAAACCAAGGCGTTATAAGCAAATCGAAATCACCGCTGAAGTTGAGAAAGAACAGCCTACAGCTCACACGATTGAGAGAGCAATTTCTGCTTTCTCAGGCGGGGTAGATAGTTGCTTTACGGCGTTTCGCCACGCCAAAAAGCGTTGTGGCAGGGTACAGCGCAATTTACATGCAGGATTGATGGTTCACGGACTCGACATTCCACTACAGCAGCCGCAGATATTTGAGTATGCAGCACAAAAGTCTAAATTAATGCTCGCTAGCTTGAATCTAGAACTTATTCCTATGGCAACTAACTTCCGAGATATAGAGCAAAATTGGGATGATGCACACGGGGTAGGAGTTGCTTCTTGCTTAATGCTGTTACAGGGTGGCTACTCGATTGGTTTGATTCCTAGCTCGGATCCATACCATGCACTCAATCTACCCTATGGCTCAAATCCAATTACAGATCCGCTACTGTCCAGTCGCACTTTTCAAATCGTTCATGATGGTTCAGGCTTTACCCGAACAGAAAAAGTTAAGGAGATTGCTAATTGGCCCGAAGCTTTACAAAATCTCAGAGTATGCTGGCAAGGTGATCAAAAAGACCGTAACTGTGGACGTTGTGAGAAATG
Organism: Scytonema sp. PCC 10023; assembly: GCF_963920835.1. Classification (NCBI taxonomy): domain Bacteria; kingdom Bacillati; phylum Cyanobacteriota; class Cyanophyceae; order Nostocales; family Scytonemataceae; genus Scytonema; species Scytonema sp. PCC 10023. The sequence continues at coordinate 24,707 of NZ_CAWUDP010000084.1, read as the reverse complement.
CATTCGGACTATTCTGAATTTCCGAGTCGTTGGAAGCGGTTTGCCTCCATGCTTTGAACAAGATGTTAGCGAGCGAGAAATTTTGAGTCTTCGAGGTCTTAAAGAAGTGCAATTAACCGAATACGATCCCATCTTAGCTGCTGCCAAAGATAACTTTATGTCTGATTCGTGGGTTACGGCATTAGAAAAGACCATAAGACGCAATCGGCGTGTAAACACATTGAAAGCTTATTTGCCAAGTACCTTAAAAAATCGTTTACGCAGATCGAGAACGTTATTGTCCCTAGAAAGGCAATAAGGGCATAGAATGAGCGATTGGGCACGAGGGCACTGCTTTCCCTTGCAATCGCATGATTCATATTTGGATTCAACAACGCGAGCGTAAAAAGTATTAAGAGGTTCTCATATGAGCAGAATTTTAGTCACAGGAGCAGCAGGTTTTATTGGCTTTCATTTGAGCCAAAAGCTGTTAGTCAAGGGTGAAAGTGTCCTTGGTGTGGATAACTTGAACAATTACTATGACGTCAGCTTGAAGCAGGCGCGCCTAGCTCAACTTTTTAATCACAAAGATTTTCAGTTCTTCCAACTGGACATTGCACATCAAGCGGATGTTGCAGAATTATTTGCCCGATGGAAGCCTGAATTAGTTGTTCACTTAGCAGCTCAAGCAGGTGTTCGTTACTCACTCACGCATCCCCATGCCTATGTCGATAGCAATTTAGTAGGCTTTGTAAACATCCTAGAAGGTTGCCGTCATACAAAAGTAAAACACCTAGTTTTCGCTTCCTCAAGTTCTGTCTATGGTGCAAATACCAAAATACCATTTTCTGTAGGCGATCGCGTTGATCACCCCGTTAGCCTTTATGCAGCAACGAAAAAAGCTAATGAATTAATGGCATATACCTACAGTCATTTGTATGAGTTACCAACAACAGGTCTGCGATTTTTTACAGTTTATGGTTCCTGGGGCAGACCTGATATGGCATATTTCTTATTCACTCAATCAATTTTAAGTGGAAAGCCAATTAAGGTATTTAACTACGGCAAAATGCGCCGGGATTTTACCTATATTGATGACATCGTAGAGGCAATTACTCGGGTTATAGACAGGAAACCCAATACAAACGCAGGGGCAAATTCACCACCTTACAAAGTTTACAACCTTGGTAATAATCAGCCCGTTAATCTCATTGACTTTCTCGAAATTTTAGAAAACCACCTTGGGGTAAAAGCCCAGAAAGAATTAGTTCCCCTCCAACCAGGAGATGTTCCAGAGACTTACGCTGATATTGATGATTTAGTAAAAGATACTGGCTTCAAACCCAGTACTCCACTGCACGTCGGTTTAGAACATTTTGTCAAATGGTACAAATCTTACTACACTATGTAAAATTATGATTAAATTAACCTAAAAACTCAGTGTTTTAAGTCAGTCTTAACAAGAAAGAATAGAGGTACCAGTCGCCAGCATACAGGGCTGAATTCTGTGCGACGCAAGGGAAGAATAAATGGTGAAAAACCACAGCAAATTGTAAAATTGGTGGTCTACAATTGTGTCTGTGATTTGAATGTTCCACTGCAAGCATTGCTGATTTCTGATTTCTGACTTCTGACTTCTCCTTCAAAAAATATCCAACTTTTTCTTGTGGGATGGAGAGAAGTCTGAGGGTCGGTTTCCTCCGTTCGCGTAGCGTCTCCTCCGGAGACTCAGAACTTCAGGGACTGGGGACATACGTGTCAACTTAAGGTGAAAACCAGCATAGAACAAGCTTTTAGAGATTGCCTCGTTCCCAGCCTGAGGCTGGGAATGCATAACTTGAGGCTCTGCCTGTCTTAACAGCGGCTCTGCCGCTTCAACGGCATTTCCAGGTTCCACCTGGAAACGAGATTTTAGAAGGGTTTTAGCTTAAATTGACACCAATGGATTGAGGAGCGTCCTAGAAACTGGGCGCTTTGGGATGCCCCGAAGTTCCGTTAGCGAACGCGAGTGCCAAAGGCACTCAGCTCCTCCAAAGGAGGCTCGGAGGAAACCGACCCTCGGACTTCTCTCCACCCCAGACAAGATTGGATAATTTATTTGTTGGAAATCCCTAACTGAATCAGTGCTCTAGCAAGCGCCGCTCTTATTTAACACAACCTTTAAAGTTTTCAACATCAAACTAATATCGTAGGCAATAGACCACTTACGTTGGTAGTCTAAATCCATGCGAACAATATCTTCAAAGTCTTTAATACTAGAGCGACCATTAGCCTGCCATTCACCTGTAATACCCGGTTTGACATTCAACCGTTCCCAGTGGTGTCTTGAGTAGTGTATCACTTCATTGGGAGTGGGAGGACGGGTGCCGACTAGACTCATTTCTCCCAACAGCACGTTCCAAAACTGAGGGAGTTCGTCTAGGCTGGTGCGACGGAGAAACCTGCCCACACGGGTAATGCGAGGGTCATTTTCATTTTTGAAGATATGATGACCTTTGGCTTCATTATTAACCAGATGCTTGAGTCGATCAGCCTCGACTACCATAGAGCGAAATTTCCAAATCTGAAAGCAACGACCGTTTAAACCATAGCGAATTTGAGTGTAAAAGATAGGACCAGGGTTATCTAGTTGAATAGCTATAGCAAGAGGAATCGCGACGACTGCAGTAATCCCTAACCCTACAACGGCACCCAAGATGTCAATTATACGCTTGACTTTGCTTGTTACAGAAGGATGAACAGGAAGTTTGGTGAAATCAGGGGTGTAGGCATCATCCATAACTGGTATGTAAATGGCGTAAGAAGTAAAAAGGTTAAACATGGTAATCACAGTTTCAGTGGATTAGTTTACGAATTCCGTCAGCTATAAAGCTTGTAGTTTCAACAATATGCTCGGCTTGAATAAGATTGCCTAAGCATATTTGGTTTGATGAAGCGGGACGCGAAGTTGTAATTTGAAGAACGATTAGCTTACTTCATAACTGAGCGTTAACCGTGGTCAGGGCTGCCTCGTAACTCTCAAAAATTTCAAACACTGAATCCAATTGAGTTAGTTCAAATATCATCCGGATAGATGCTTGTAAATTACACATTACAAGGCGGCATTTCCTGAAATGTGTAGCGGAAAATCCCCTCATTAGAGCCCTTAATCCGGAAGTATCGATAAAATCGACTTGGCCTAGATCAATCACCAAGAAATAGTAAGTTTGAGGAATTAAATCAGCCAGTTCTTTCTCTAAAACCTTCCCATACTGCATATCAAAACGTCTCTGAGGCTGAAGCACAATAAACTTAAAATTATGATTATTGCTGGCTTCTATATCTGTATTCTTGTTAAGGAACGTACTTGTATGTTCGACAAATTGCATATTGAGAGACTTTAAAACTTTTTGATTGCGGCAACTTTGGTAAGCCGTAAATAATCTTGATTCCATATTTGACAATTGTTGCTTTTTTTTTAAATGTTTTTTTATGAGTGATTTTTTATTGTTTTCAAACCTCACTTTTTTATTATCCCTTTCTAAGATAAAAACGATAATTAATATGAGGTAAAAACCTATAAAAATATGATTGAAAGATTATGTTATAACGGTAAAGCTTTCTTTAAGATATGAGCCGATATTTAGCAAGTAAAAAATGCGTACTTCGACAAAGCCTTTCCAGTGGGGATTTGAGAGCCGAAGTGACTTGAAGTGGTTAGTCATTTTCGCTACCTTACACTTAAGTACTCACGATCCGCTCATTTTTTCTGCCGGTTTGACCGAGAATTAGAGGGCGCAAGCCCTAGCGGGTCGTGCGTCGGGTGTGGGACTACCGCAGCCTCAAGGTGGTGCAGGAGAGATTGCTTTACAAAGGTCCGCTCAGCAACAAGCTGTGTGATAAGATGTCAGGACATCTTCACGGATTGATTGTATTTCAACTTGGGTAGTAGTGTATGAAGTGGAATCCACAAGACTATGCTAAAAACTCGGATGCTCAATTGAAATGGGCAAAGGAACTAAAGCAAAGTCTTAATTTGCAAGGTGATGAATCCGTTCTGGATGTCGGCTGTGGAGATGGAAAAATCACCGCTGAGTTTGCAACTACTTTACCCAAAGGCAGAGTGGTTGGTATAGATAGTTCCCCCGATATGATTGCTTATGCTACTCGCACCTATGGGGCTCATGTATATGCAAACCTTTCTTTCGCTTGTGTTGATGCACGTTCTCTCGATTTCGAGCAGGAGTTCCATCTGTGCTTTTCAAATGAGGCGCTGCACTGGGTTGACGATCACCAAGCATTTCTTGGAGGTGCGAGTCGGTCGTTGCGACGTGGGGGTCGGTTGGTTATTGCATGTGGTGGTCAGGGTACTGCGGCAGATATCTTGCAAGTTTTCTCTGAACTTATCTCCTGCGAACCTTGGAAGCACTATTTTGATGGCTTTCAGAATCCCTATTTCTTCTACGGGGATCAGGACTATTCACTATGGTTAGAAAAAGCTGGTTTTAACATTGAGCGGCTTGAGTTAATTCCAAAAGACATGACGCATGTTGGTAAAGAGGGTTTAGCAGGTTGGATACGCACAACCTGGATGCCTTTCACACAAAGCGTTCCTGAGAGTAAACGGGGCGATTTTATCACTCATTTTGTGGAGACATACCTCCAAAGGATTCCCCTTGACCAAGATGGATTAGTACATGTTCGTATGGTGAAATTAGAAGTCAGTGCCCTCAAGTCATAATCCTCATAACTTGAGGGCAAATGCATTTGAGCAGCAGTTAAGAAACGGGTCGTGCGCCCTTGCAAGTTTGGCAAAGGTAGCAAAGTCATTCCACGTCCAGGAATTTGAGGCTAAACTTGTTCTTTGTGGAGCAATACTACTAAATCGAGTAATAAAGCGGGAAAGACTTTGCATCCTTGGGCTTCACATAAACCTTTTGTTGCGGTTCCAACTTCAACTCGTCAAAGCGATCGCGCGTCAAATGGGCTGTAACCACTTGTCCGTCATTGAAGGTCAACTCCACTTGGACTTCCCAACCTAGATGTATCAACCGACTAACTGTAGCTGGTACCGTAGCTCCGTTGGCTGTCGTTTCCACAATTATGTCAGAGGGACGCAAAAATGTCTCTGGATGTGTAGAATCAAACCCATTACTCCGGAAAATCTGCGCTGTGCTGGGCAGCACGTTGACAGGTCCAATAAAACTCATGACAAATGCTGTCGCTGGATAATCGTAAATTTCCGCTGGCGTGCCTATCTGTTCCACGCGCCCTTTATTCATCACCACGACTTGATCGGAGACTTCCATCGCTTCTTCTTGGTCGTGGGTGACGAAAACTGTGGTAACATGAACTTCATCATGGAGGCGGCGTAACCATGCCCGTAAATCTTTACGGACTTTGGCATCGAGTGCGCCAAATGGTTCATCTAAGAGTAATACTTCGGGTTCTACTGCCAATGCCCGTGCTAATGCTACCCGTTGGCGTTGACCGCCGGAAAGCTGCGATGGGTAGCGATTACCCAGTCCACGTAGTTGCACTAAATCCAGCAATTCTTCGACTCGCTCTTTGACTTTTGTTTTTGTTGCTTTGCGAATCTCTAAGCCAAAGGCTATGTTTTGCCTCACTGTTAGATGCTTGAATAAGGCATAGTGCTGGAACAAAAACCCAATGTTCCGTTCTTGCACACTTTGATATGTAGCATCTTTGCCAGTCAGCAAAATTCTGCCAGTATCTGGCAACTCCAAACCTGCAATCAGCCGTAGCAGGGTAGATTTTCCGGAACCTGACGGTCCAAGCAACGCTACCAGTGAGCCACTTTTAACTTCTAGACTGACCTCATCGACTGCTTTAAAACTGCCAAACTGTTTGGATACGTTCTCAACTACTATGCCCATAGTATGCTCACTGGTACTGCACCTGTGCAACTAATCTACGGTTTAGGAAGAAGATTAGCGTATATTACATATATCATAAGTCATTGCTTTTGGATTAACGCTATCATATCGAGTTTGTCTAAGGGTCAATAATAAAAGTACCCCCAGCCCCCAACTCCTCCCTAAATCCTTACTTCCTTGGGATTAGGAGAGGAGAAAAGTAGGCGAGGTGGGAGCTTATGCAACCGTAGCAACGTCAGTATTTTACAGTTACTGGAGTGTAATGATGGTATTTTGGGGAGATTATACTGGTTTACCAAAACCTTATAGAGGCTGGGATGTGTTTGTCGCTGGGGAGCAGAACGGCACGACAACAAAGCTAGCCGCTTCCTTGAAAAAGCTGCTCGCGTGGCTGCAAGAGTATATGTCTGTAGATACCGTTACGTTGCTGCTGCCTATTGCGGAGCGGCAGAATTTAGCTGTGTACGCCACCCTCGGACTTGAGGAGGAAATCGTACAACAGATCCGTATCCCCATGGGACAGGGTGTCGCTGGTCGCATCGCCGCAAGTAGGTCACCAATGATAGTCAATAACTTGGCCCAGGTCGAGGTTATTAGCCCTATTTTACGCCAGAAGGGTCTGCGATCGCTCGTCGGCATCCCGGTGTCCTTCAATCAGGAAGTGGTCGGGGTGCTGCACGTCGGCACTTTAGACCCTCACCAATTCACCGAGCGCGATGTGCAGCAACTGCAACTCGTTGCCCATCGCCTCAAAATAGAGATCAAGGATGCAGGACTCTTGAAATTCGATCAGGTTCGCGACAACCAGAAAGGTTGGTTGGATCTCCTCGGCTTCAATAAACGCACCTTTTGCGTCAATACCGTAAAATTTGCATAAAAATTACCAATGACCAATTTTCAATCGAAGTGTTCGTAGCGAAATATTAAGGAATATTGCGTTTATATCAAATCTCGAAAGTGGAGTGCAGACTCTAGCAAAAGTCCGTGATACGATGCTTTCGGTAAATGTCAAGATTGGGAGAAGACCTTTGACACTACGGGTTGCTGTTGTTGGGTCCGGTCCAGCTGGTTCATCTGCCGCAGAAACGCTCTGCAAAGCTGGAATTGAAACCTACCTGTTTGAGCGCAAGCTAGATAATGCCAAACCTTGTGGCGGTGCCATTCCCCTGTGCATGGTGAGTGAATTTGACTTGCCACAGAATATTATTGACCGCCAAGTGCGGAAAATGAAAATGATTTCGCCCTCGAATCGTGAGGTTGACATCAATTTAGAAAAACAAGACGAATATATAGGAATGTGCCGCCGTGAGGTGCTAGATGGTTATCTGCGGAATCGCGCGGCAAAATTAGGCGCAAATTTAATTAATGCCACCGTTCATAAACTCGATATTCCCAGCAACAATACAGATCCCTATACCATTCATTATGTAGACCACACAGAAGGCGGTGCCCAAGGTATTGCCAAAACCCTGAAAGTCGATATGATCATTGGGGCTGATGGGGCAAATTCCCGCATTGCTAAGGAAATGGATGCAGGGGATTACAACTATGCGATCGCTTTCCAAGAGCGCATTCGCCTGCCTAAAGATAAAATGATCTACTACGAAGATCTCGCCGAAATGTACGTCGGCGACGATGTGTCTCCAGATTTCTACGCTTGGGTTTTCCCTAAATACGACCACGTCGCAGTAGGGACTGGCACGATGCACGTTAACAAAGCTAGCATCAAACAATTGCAAGCTGGTATCCGCGCCCGTGCAGCCCGCAAGCTGATTGGCGGTCAAATTATCAAAGTAGAAGCACACCCGATTCCCGAACATCCGCGTCCCCGTCGCGTTGTTGGGAGAATAGCTTTGGTGGGTGATGCTGCTGGCTATGTCACCAAATCTTCTGGTGAAGGCATTTACTTTGCTGCCAAATCAGGACGGATGTGTGCCGAAACGATTGTAGAAATGTCGAATGGCGGTAGCCGCATTCCTACAGAAGCTGACCTTAAGGTGTATATTAAGCGCTGGGATCGCAAATACGGGCTGACCTACAAAGTACTGGATATCCTGCAATCCGTATTTTATCGTTCCGACGCCACCCGCGAAGCTTTTGTGGAAATGTGCGCTGATCTGGATGTCCAACGGCTGACTTTTGATAGCTATCTCTACAAAACAGTTGTGCCGGCTAATCCCATCACTCAGCTGAAAATTACTGCCAAGACTATTGGTAGCTTACTTCGCGGTAACGCCCTTGCTCCTTAGAAGGGACACGAAGAGGTGGGGAAGTTTAAAAAAAACTTTGTACCTCGTCAATTTAACAGTCAATAACTCACGATTATAGGTGTACTCAGCTGAGCCGTGGGTTATTGACTGTTATATGTTTTTCTGACCAAAAAAGTTATGTGTTAAGTAATGGTTATTCTTTCAATAACACTAAATATTTTGTGAAATCCTTATAATAGCCTTATGAACAATCTAAAAAGAGAGTTGCTTTGATAAGAGTTTACAAAGTCTATATAAAGATTTCATGAAAATTCAATTACTTTCTTGGCAACTTTTCCGTGGATTTACTAAGGTGGACGGGATACCAACTTGAGACAAGCTCCTGAATAGGAGTAAAAGCCTAGCTATGAAACTAAGTCCAGTTTTTGCAACTGCTTTGTCAACTTTTGCTGTGAGTGTGATCACAGCGCTTGGTTTCTCCAGTCAAGCTCAGGGTCTAACTTTTTTAGGCAACTCGAGTGGTATCTGGGGAACACCTAATTCAGGGAGCAATACCGACCCCATTTTTTCTGGTGTGGGAACTAACACATTTACTTGGGGACGTCCTCGTCCAGATGATCGTGAAAACAACTATGGAACACCTGCAAATCAACTGACGTTTACTGGAAATTCTATTTCCACAGACGATGTCGGTTCACTGTTTAAGATAGGGGCTTTAGAATACTACAACGGCAAGGTTGAGGAAAAGACAAACGTCGATTCTGTACCTTTAAATCTCACTTTATCATTTACCGACCCCAGTAATCTCCGCGAAGTTCTCAACTTCGGCTTTCTGCTTGATAATACAACGAACTCTGGAGAAGATCCTGACAACGATGCCGATACTGTGTATGTCCAAGAAAATTTTGGCACTCGCAGTTTCAAGTTGGATGGGAATGAGTACTTACTGAATGTCATTGGCTTTAGCCAAGATGGCGGTAATACAAGTGTTAGCGAATTTAGTGTTCTTGAAGATCAGAAAACGACACCAGCTCTTTATGGCAGAATCACTCGGGTGACACCACCGCAAAAAATTCCTGAAACAGCTAGCACAGTTGGGTTATCAGTACTAGGCATCTACCTCATAACACGCAAGAAATCCTTGAGGGCAAACAACTCTTAACAATTCGCTCATTCGCTCATTCATAAGGTACAGCATTAAAGACAGTTACATAGGGGGATTTAAACCCCAACTGAAACTGAGACTACGTATAGACGTAGGGGTCTTAGACCCTTTAATTTACGATAAATTGCTAACCGCTTATACATCATTTGTATCCATCTTTTGCGTATAACCAGGGGTTAAAACCCCTGGGTCGGCGGTCTTGAAATCAAACAAATTGGGTACACGATACACTATTGGCACTCTCTAAATTTTCCGTAGCGTAGAGTGTCAATTTTTTGAATCAACTTAAAGACAATGATAGTCGAATTGAGGCGCAATCATCTATCACGGGGGGCGCGAGAGTAAGTTTATCCTCCATCAAATCAAACCGCGCCCCTTTTTGGCAGACTTGGAAACCAATATGTGAGACACTTTGCAGCAGGTCGAGCCATCAGCAGCCCAGAAGACTGCACAAGAAGCATAACGACTTTCCGCACGGTCATCACCTCCCTTATTTGATCGTTACTCAACTCCTGATGTCGTCGAAGCACCTTCAGTTGATTGAGGTAAGCTGGGTAACTCCAAGCAGTAACCCGCACCATATACCGTTTTGATGTAGCGGGGATGGCGCGGGTCAGGTTCTAGTTTGGTTCTCAAGTGGCGAATGTGTACGCGAATGGTTTCGATATCATCATCTGGATCGTAACCCCAGACTTCCCTAAGGATTTCACTGGGGGAAACTGTCTGACCGTGGCGTTGCAGCAAGCAGTGCAGAAGCTCAAACTCCAAGTGAGTCAGTTTCACTGTTTGACCAAACCATATTGCTTCAAACCGTTCTGGAACCAAGGTAAGCGGTCCGTAGTTGAGAATTTCGCTGTGCTTGGCTGCTTGAGGAATTCGGTCAGTACGTCGCAAGAGCGCCCGCACCCGTGCTAGCATTTCTTCAACTTCAAACGGCTTGGTGAGGTAATCATCTGCACCAGCGTTAAAGCCTTCGACTTTGTCCTGAGTTTGGCTTAAAGCCGTTAACATCAACACGGGAATTTCGGCTGTACGCTCATCCCGCCGCAGGCGTTGGCAAATGGTAAATCCATCTACCCTGGGCAGCATCAAGTCGAGCATAATCAAATCTGGCTGTAGCTGGAGAGCTAGCGCCTGACCTTTGATGCCGTCTTCAGCTTGGCTGACATCATATCCAGCCATTTCTAAGTTGACGGCAACGAGTTCTGAAATTGCAGGGTCATCGTCTATGACAAGAATCCTCGGCATTAGTAAAAATTTATTACTACTTATTAAGGATAAATAAGAACCTTTGGTAGATACAAAGATTGCTTTATTGATTATAAAAAATATTTTAAATCTAACATAAAGATTAAGATTAAAGGATTAGGGAACCAAACTTAAACTATACTAAATTTCGGTCTTAATGTGTGACTCCTCTTACAGTCCAGGGTGGTTTTTGCAAAACGGTGTTGTTCTGACTGTCTACACCGCTGTTTGCGCTAGTCGTGATTGGCAACGTACAACCCAAAACCCAGAGCCGCCCTACGAGGAAAAAATCTTTATAGGTGCCCAAGAGGTACCGATTTTTGGCTGGGTAGCTATCCCTGAAAACGCTCATGGCACTATCGTCGGCACTTATGGCATTACAGGCGATTTGGATAACCAATGGTATCTGAGGCTGCTGGGGCGCAAAGCATATGCTCAAGGGTATGCCGTCGTACTCTTTGATTGGCGTGCCCACGGTAAGACAGCTCAGCTGTCGCCAACGTTAACAAGTGATGGGTTGTACGAAGGAGAGGATTTTGTTCGTATCAGCGCCGCAGCCAAAGCAATGGGATGCCCAGGAAAATTTTGGTTTACAGGGTACTCTCTGGGGGGACAATTGGCGCTATGGGCAGTGAAAGCTGCTGTGGAATTAACTAGAGAGGATGAAAATTTAGGGCTAGAAGACAGCGACATTGGCGGTGCAGCAGTCATTTGTCCGAGTTTGGATTCAGCGCGATCGCTCTCTTTTTTGGTCAAGCACCCGGTAGGGAAGTACTTTGAGAGGGCGATCGCGCGACAGTTGAAAAAACTCGCATGGCAAATTCATGATGCTCATCCTGGAACTATTGACCCCGAAGCGATTGAAAGAGCAAACAGTATCTGGGGTTTTGACGAGGAACTCGTGATTGGGCGATTGGGTTTCCCGACAGTGGAAGCTTACTACGATGCAAGTAGCGCTTTACCACTGCTGCGAAACCTGACAAAACCAACTTTGATTATATACGCCGAAGACGACCCGTTCTTTGAACCGGCAATTATACCTGAATTGCAAATCGCCTGTGCTAACAATCCAATGGTAGATTTGTTACTAACCCGTTACGGCGGTCATGTTGGCTATATAAGTAGTAAAACGTGCCAGCGCCAAGCAAAAGACCCCGACCAGTGGTGGGCATGGAATCGGATTTTAGAGTGGATTGGTAAGCAGGGTTAGCCGCACAAAGAGATGATTGGTGGGAAGCCATCGCTCAACTGTGTAACGTAATCGGCAAGGTGAGGGTGAACGCTGTTTGACCAGAAGATGTTGAGTCAAGGATGAGGTCGCCATGATGTGCGCGGGCAATTTCACGGGCTAGGCTGAGTCCCAGTCCGATTCCTTCTACCTTGCGGGTTCGCGCAGGATCACCGCGATGGAAGCGGTCAAAAATGCGTGAGCGATCGCTGACTGGAATATCAATTGAAGCATTAGCAATCGTGACGTAGAGAGTTGTTTGAGTTTGGTGAGCGTGAATCTGTATCCAGCCGTTGGCGAGATTGTATTTGATGGCATTACTCAACAGGTTTTGCAGAACTTGAATGAGGAGATCGCGATCGCCCTGTACCCGTAATCCATCAGTAATATCAGTTTGCACACTCAGGTGGGGAGCCAGCAGTTCCACATCCTCTACCATCTCGATGAGCAAGTCAGACATATCCACCTCAACCAGATACAAGCTCATTTGTCCCGCATCTGCCAAAGACAGCAGCAAGAGTTTCCGCATAATTCCACTCAAGCGGCGTACCTCATCCAACAGGTTGCTTAAGCGCTGTTGCATTTCACTTCCGTTCTTCACCTGTTGCAGCGTTCGTTCCAATTCGCCTTGCAGAATGGTTAGTGGCGTTTTCAGTTCGTGGGCGGCGTCAGCACTGAAGCGGGAGGCTTGTGTAAAACTGCGTTCCAGGCGTTCCAGCATTTGGTTAAACACCCGAATCAGTTCGACAAATTCAACATCCGTTGTCCCAATTGGAATCCGCTGATCTAGCCCTTTAACCGTCACTTGTTGAATGACACCCGTTAATTGACCTATGGGACGCAAAGCACTACCAGAAACCAACCATGCCCCAGAGGCAACCAGCACAAGCGCCCCCGGAATTGAAACAAGGAAGATATTGCGAATGGTAGCCATCTCTTGATTGACTGCTTGCAGGCTAACAGCAATGGCAACGTGAACATTGCGAAATTTAGCTGCCCCAATCCGCCAGGTTTCTGTTGCTGTCTGCTGGGTGACGAATCGAGGTGGGCGTGGGGGAATCAAGGGTGGTGCAAAGGCGGATGGATTTGTACTCTCAAGTTTTGGCGGTGGTTGACGTTTAGGAAAGGGTGGCAGAGGAGTCAACTCAAGACGCTTAAGCAGCAGACGATTCACGTCGAGATCCGCAGGCACTTCCTTGGATTGATAAAGTGTGTTGCCGTTTGGATCAAGCACCAGCAGTGCGATCGGGATTTTTGTCTTTGTTCCGAAGGCATAGGTTAATGAGTCTCCGTAGAACTGCCATCGCTCTCGTTCGGGTGGACGAGTTGCCCGCATCAACTGATTAAACAGTTGTGCATCGAGGCGGCTGATCTGAGCATTGTAAATCTGGAACCAAGAGACTGCGCCAAACCCTACTAATGCGCTTCCAGCCAAAGCCGTAGACAATAAAGCAATCCGGAGTCGAAACGAACGCAGTTTCATGCTTGAGGCTCTGGCTTGCGAAACCGATATCCAACCCCTCGAATACTTTCAATCCAGCCTGCTTCATCAATGGGGTCAATTTTTTTACGAATTCGCTGGATACAAACATCCACGACATTGGTGTTGGGATTAAAGTCGTAGCCCCAAACGTGTTCCAGGATTTGGGTACGGGTAAAAACCCGTCCGGGAGAACGCATGAGATATTCCAGAAGATTAAACTCGCGGCTGGTGAGTTCTATCGCCTGTTGATTGCAGGTAACTTCTCGTGTGATGCGATCAAGCTTGAGCGCTCCAACCGCAAGCAGATTTTGGCGATCGCCCACACTCCGGCGCACAACGGCATGAATTCGAGCCGCTAACTCTTCCACAAAAAACGGTTTGGCGATGTAGTCATCGGCTCCCAAATTCAGCCCGGACAGGCGATCGTCGAGTTCATTGCGAGCCGTCAACAAAATCACGGGAGCATTCCGACCTTTCTGCCGCAGTTGTTTGAGAATTGATAGTCCATCTTTTCCCGGCACCATGATGTCGAGTACGATCGCATCATATTCGTTGTCTAATGCCCGCAGATACCCTTCATCACCGTTATCGCAGTAGTCTACGACAAATCCCTGCTCCTTCAATCCAGCCCGGACGAAGTTAGCAATTTTTGCTTCATCTTCGACAAACAGAACGTTCACAACTATTTATTACAACTATTTATGACTTCACCTATTGCTTTATTCTAGATTCATTACCCTTTGGCTCAAATTACAAAACTGTAATTCAGAAAGCAGGCAAGTTGTCATTTTGATTCTGCTTAATCAGAAATGTAAACAGTTTGGAGACACATAAGTAAATACACTGAATTTAAAACCAGATTGTTGCACTCGACCCTCTGCCTGCGGCACCCTTAGAAGGAAAGCACAGAGGCTCTGCACGGATATGCGTCTGCAGTTGAATTGTGTCGATATACTTAAAAAATAGGCAGTATGAAAAATAATAATCGCCAATTAGGTCGGATTTTAAGTCGAAGAGAGGCACTTGCTTTATTTAGGGTAGCCGGAAGTGCAATATTTCTGGTTGGATGCACACCTAGAAAGTCCAACTCCGCGCAGGCACAGTCGAGTGTAGCCGTCGCAGCATCATCGACCGCCAATTCTGCTACTTTACCTGCATGTATCGTGCGTCCGGAGCAGACTGAAGGACCCTATTTCGTGGACGAGAAGCTCAACCGCTCCGACATCCGCTCCGATCCGTCGGACGGTTCGGTGAAAGACGGTGTGCCGCTCAAACTGACGCTTCGCGTTTCTGGGATCAGCGGTACTGGCTGCACGCCTCTAGCAGGTGCGATCGTGGATATTTGGCACTGTGACGCCCTAGGCGTTTATTCGGACGTGACAGACCGGAGTTTCAATACCGTCGGCAAAAAGTTCCTGCGCGGCTATCAAGTGACGGACGCGAATGGAATTGTCGAGTTCACAACCATTTATCCTGGTTGGTATCCAGGCAGAACGGTCCATATCCACTTTAAGGTACGCACAGATGCGACATCAGAACAGCGTTATGAGTTTACGTCACAGCTGTACTTTGATGACTCGATTAGCGATCGCGTATACACCCAGGCACCATACGCGAGTAAGGGACAGCGCACGCAGAACAACGCTGAGGACGGAATTTTTAAAGATGGTGGCGACCAATTGTTGCTCAAGCTCACCAAGAATGGACAAGGCTACGCAGCAACCTTTGATGTTGGACTTCAAACTTTGGCTTAAATAGACTTCTTGCACTCATTCCGGTTTAAAGATATTTGGAACCACAGATGTAGGCTTACGCCTACATCTGTGGTTTTTTTCATAAACATTGAGTGCATGCAATCTTGTTTAATGACAAAAATTACAAAACTGTCATTCAAAAGCAGGGCGAAGTGTCATTTTGGGGTCGCTTAATTAGAAATGTAAACAATCTATCTTTTGGTGGTTGAGCATGAAAATTAATCAAGCATTGGTCGTGACAGCGATTTCCGTTCTGGCTGGCACATTGGTTTTTACTTTACCCAATCAGGCAAATGCCGAAGCTCCATTGCATCAAATCGCACAGGCAACAGATGCGCCCAACCAACCACCGCAAGGACAGCGGCGACGACCTCGGATTGATTTTGCAGCGGCTGCGGCGAAACTGGGTGTAACTGAACAACAGTTAAAGGATGCGCTGGGAGTGCCTGCCAATCCTCCAAATGGAGCTGATAGAAATGGGCGTCCTCCTCGCCCTGATTTTAAGGCGGCGGCGGCGAAGCTGGGTGTAACTGAACAACAGTTAAAGGATGCGCTGGGAGTGCCTGCCAATCCTCCAAATGGAGCTGATAGAAATGGGCGTCCTCCTCGCCCTGATTTTAAGGCGGCGGCGGCGAAGCTGGGTGTAACTGAACAACAGTTGACAGACGCACTCGGCATTCCACCGCGTCCTCCTGCAAACAGGTAGTTTAGTATTCAAAGCTCCTACTCGAAGTTGGTTGATACAACGTTGGTTTTAGGCGTCATACCAAGTTGCGTTCAAAGAGAGAATTTTCTGAATTAACCGCTCCAGAACGCAGAGAACACAGAGAAAAAAAAGAGAAAGTTACCTGTATGAATGCAACTTGGTATCAAGGGCTTGACAGCGCTAAGCCTTTTCTACTTCCCACCGATACAAGGTCTTTATGCTACACACCACAACTGCTTTATCTGTTGATGCTGATTGTTCCGATGAGCGGCATTTTGTTATCAAACACAGGTGGGCATGATGTTCCGTTCTTTTTTGTGAGGTTGCCCAATTAGTTTGAGGAGAATCGTTCTATTATGGCGATTGCCGAAGGCACTGCGCTCCGCGCAATCGCTCATAATCTACACTTCTGGCTGTCCTACACTTTGCTGGCACTGGTTGCATTGCACATGGTTGAGCAGCGTCACTTTCTCACTAGAACCTGGAAACGGATTTTTAAAGCGTAGCAATTACAAAACAAATTACAAAATTGTAATTCAAGCAGAGGGCAATTCGTCATCTTGGGCTGGCGTAATTGAAACTATCGGCTCTTTCCACTCTCACCAGAAATTTGAGGGAAGGTTTGTAGAAGCAAGGGCATTGCAACGACTCAATTGTTGTTTACAACCCAGGTGCAAAGAAACGTATGACACTTGATTCTCCTCAACCCACTATATTCAAGCCTTCAGGAAAAGGCTTGATGAAACATAAGCTAACCAAGTGGCTGATAGGGTTACTGATTCTCAGTTCACTGACGGGGAGTGGATATCTCGTTTACCGTCAGACGATGATTTCCACAAGCCAGCAAGCCAGAAGCAAAATGCTGACAGTCCCAGTCGAGCGAGAGACGTTACCCATCACCATCTCAGCCAACGGCACAATTAAAGCCAAACAATCAACCAACGTCAGCCCCAAAAACTCTGGGCGGCTAAAGAGCTTGCTGGTGAAGGAAGGTGACTATGTTAAAGCAGGACAAGTCCTAGCATACATGGATGACTCAAACTTTCAAGGGCAACTGATTCAAGCACAGGGATCTCTGGCTTCTGCCCAGGCGAATTTGCAAAAGGCAATAGCAGGCAATCGCCCGCAAGATATTGCTCAAGCACAGGCACAATTAGAAGAAGCCCAAGCGAATTTGCAAAAAGCACAAGCAGGTAACCGTCCTCAAGATATCGGTCAGGCTGAGGCACGTTTAAAAAGCGCTCAAGCAAGTTTAACAAAAGCGCAAGATGATTTGAACCGCAATCAGCAACTATACAATGCTGGTGCCATTTCCCTTCAGACTGTAAACCAGAAACGTGCTGACAAAGACAGCGCCCAAGCTCAGGTAAACGAAGCGCAGCAAGCGCTAGCATTGCAAAAAGCAGGGTCACGCACAGAAGATATCGAGCAAGCAAAGGCGGTGGTGAAGCAAAGACAGGAAGCTTTAGCACTGCTGAAAGCGGGAACACGCCAGGAAGACATTGACTCCGCACGCGCTCAGGTGATTCAGCAACAGGGCAACCTGAAAACGATTCAAACGCAGATTGAAGACACAGTTATTCGTGCTCCTTTCAGTGGTATTGTAACTGCCAAGTATGCCGATCCGGGCGGTTTCGTCACACCCACCACATCGGGAAGTGCAGTATCTAGTGCAACCTCTTCTTCGATTCTGTCGCTCGCATCAACCTATCAGGTTGTGGCAAATGTTGCCGAAACTGATATTGGCAGAATTAAGGTAGGGCAGTCGGTCGCCATCAAAGCCGATGCTTACCCTGACAAAACCTTTCAGGGGAAAGTTGCGGCTGTTGCGGCTCAGGCAACGGTGACTTCTAATGTTACCAGCTTTGAAGTCAGAGTAGACCTCACCGATCCTGAAACTCTCCTGCGTCCGGGCATGAATGTCAATGCAAAGTTCGATGCAGGCAAATTGAATAACGTGCTTGTTGTCCCAACGGTGGCGATCGCACGCCAGAAGAACGGCACCGGAGTGCAGGTACTCACGGAAAACGGCGGCACTCGCTTTGTTCCAGTGAAAACCGGAGTTATCGTGAATGACAAAACTGAAGTACGCTCTGGTTTGCAAGGAGATGAAAAAGTTTTGGTGAGTGCGCCACCAGGATCTTCTAACAGAGATAGTAACTCCAGTAACAGGGGTGGTCGTTCCGGCGGCATGGGTGGTTTTCCCCCCGGTGGTGGTCGTCCCCGCAGTGGTTTTTAGACTTGGTGTTACATACAAGGTTTAGCAATGATAAAATCACGCAAGCGCAAACCACTGGTTAAACAGGCTTCTGCTCTCATCCAGAGTTCTTCGGTATCAGTCTTTGAAATTCTGACGATGGCGATTGAGGCGCTGTGGAGTAATAAACTCCGCACTGTGCTCACGATGCTAGGCATCATCATTGGTATTACGGCAGTAATCGCCGTTACCGCCATTGGTCAAGGCACCCAAAAAGCAACCGAGCAACGATTACAATCACTCGGAACCGACATTTTGCAAGTGCAATCGGGTGCAGCCAGAAGTGGTGCGGTGCGACAGGGCAGTGGAAGCGCAACGACATTAACTTTGGAAGATTCTCAGGCGATCGCTCAGCAGGTTTTAGGAGTTGAACAGGTATCTGCTTTCCTGCAACAGAATGCCCAAGTCGTCTATGCCCAAAACAACGACTCGATGACCATTATTGGAACCGATGTCAATTATCCAGATGTACGCAACACGCATCCCCAAACAGGTAGATTTTTCACTCAAGAGGAAGTCGATGGGGCAAAACCTGTGGCGGTTCTCGGTCCCACCGCACGAGATGACCTGCTGGGGACACGAAGCAATGCAGAAGGCGCACAAATCCGCATCTCTGGACAAACCTATGACGTGATTGGCGTCATGGAAGCGAAGGGAGCGCAAGGTCCACAAAACCCGGATGAACAAATTTATATCCCGCTTACCAATATGTCTGCCCGGTTAGTGGGAAACAACTCTGTCAAGGGACTTGCGGTGAGAGGAGTTTATGTCAAAGTCAAAAGCCAGGATCAGCTAGACGCTGCTCAGTATCAAATTACCAATCTCTTACGGGTACGACATGGGATTTTTCCCGAAGAAGGAGATACGGATGATTTTAGGATCGTGAATTCAGCCGATATCATCAACACGCTCACCAGTACAGCGTCACTTTTTACCGTGATGGTGGTGGCGATCGCCGCAATTTCTTTAATCGTTGGCGGTATTGGTATTGCAAATATCATGCTTGTGTCAGTGGTTGAGCGGACGCGGGAAATCGGGATTCGCAAAGCAATCGGAGCGACTAGCGCTGCCATCTTGAGCCAGTTTTTAGCCGAGGCTGTGATTATTGCGGCAATGGGAGGGGTAATTGGGATTGGGCTAGGAGTTGCGATCGCCTTCGCCGCCTCAAACCTGTTCAAATTTCCCTTCGTGATTTCGCTGTGGTCGATCCTGCTTGGTTTTGGTTTGACATTTCTGATTGGGCTTCTGGCTGGCGTAATTCCGGCTCGCAATGCTGCCAGTCTTGACCCGATTGCGGCGCTGAGGAGCGATTAAAACATTGTTGAAGCAGAGGATTACCTAATATGGCAACCATGATTTGGATGGAAGGAATTCAGAAAACATACCGTCTAGGTGAAGTCGAGGTTCCGGTACTCAAGGGCATTGACTTGTCTATCGAGGAAGGAGAATATGTCGCAATTATGGGGATGTCTGGTTCGGGGAAGTCTACGCTGATGAATATCATCGGTTGCCTTGATCGCCCAACATCCGGACATTATGTTCTAGAAGGCAGAAACCTGACTACGCTAAACAATGACGAATTGGCATATATTCGTAATCGGCGCATCGGTTTTGTGTTTCAGCAGTTCAATTTACTGGCTCGCTCTACGGCTTTAGAAAACGTAATGCTGCCAATGGTTTATGCAGGTGTTCCCAAATCACAACGTCGGCGGCGGGCAGAGCTAGCCTTAACCCGCGTTGGCTTGGCAGAGCGAATGTTCAACCGTCCAAACCAGCTTTCTGGTGGACAGCAGCAGCGAGTGGCTATAGCCCGTGCTCTCGTCAACCGCCCTGCGCTTGTCCTAGCAGACGAACCCACTGGAGCGTTAGATACTCAAACCTCTCAGGAAGTGATGGATTTGCTGAGTGAGCTAAACCGTCAAGGCATCACGATTGTCATCGTGACGCACGAACCAGATGTCGCCGAGCAAACTCACCGCATCATTCATGTCAAAGATGGCTTAACTAGTCCAGCAGCAAGCCACGCGAACAGTCTTGTATGAACAAATGCTTTTAACAACCAGATTTTGTGAAAGCCTTAAGTACAAATCCTCACAGGTATTATAGCTTCTTGCATCTTCACGTGCGATTGCGACGGTCTAACAAATTACTGCACCGGAACGCGAAAACCGTCCATTTTGTCAGTGAAGCTGCAGAGTTTGTATGGCGTCGCTCCCACAATCAATATCATTCAGCTGACTTGAGAATCAGGTGTATCAAAGCATCAATCAGGCGATCGCTCTCCATCGGAATAATTTCCTTACCGTTCATCATCTCCTGAGTCATGACAAAATGAACCAATGACCCAAGAAGAATTCGTGCCGTTGCCTCTGGATCAGGTATGTTGAGTTCAGGGTGAGAAGCCAGGTACTGACTAAGAGTCTCAATCGCCGGTTTAATCAAGCATACGATACACAACTGGGCTAACTCAGGAAAACGACCAGACTCGCCAATCACCACTCGCTTAAACGCACGAAACTCTTCATCTTTGAGCATTTCATTCAATGCTGTTGTTACCAATCGCCGCAGGACAATTTTCGGGTCTCCCTCAAGCCGATCTGCACCAAAGATGGAATGAAATCGTTCTTGAGCCAGTTTTTCTACCAGCGCCTTAAAAAGTCCTTGTTTATCTTGAAAGTGGCTGTAAACTGTAGCTTTAGAAACTCCAGCACACGCCGCTATCCTATCCATGCTAGTACCGGCGTAGCCATGCAGGAGAAATTCATGCATCGCCCCTTGTAAAATTTGTTCAACTTTATCTAATGAACTGTCGCGCTCAACTTCAGTAGCTCTTTCACGTACCATTTTTCAAATATACTGTCGTGTAAACAATCTTATCGATAAGTTCCTTGATTTTTTTGGAGTTTACTAACATGAAATGCACCTTTTTTAAATATATATTTAGATAGATAATCTAAAGTATAAATTATCACTTAAGGTCAATTCAAAATATGCCCTACCGGTTGTGCGAGCAAAGCGTGCAACTCTTTTGCAGGAAGCACAAATTCATAAATTCAAACAGGACAATTTCACCATAAGTTTGAGACTTGCATAATCTTTTTGAGTTTCATTCTTTTTTTTATTTTTAACACTATTAATGTGAAACATTTGCCTAAAATGCTACTTAAGGTGTATGGTTTCACTACCCTGCTTTAGATAAGGTATGTGGCTAGGGTGTACCCAAGACAAGCAGTTTCCTAGTGATGACAACCTCCACCGAAGCACGAGCAAGATAATTGTTGTGCCCTGATATGTGTCAATAAAAACCGCTAGGAATATAACTAAACTATTCAGTTTAGTTTAGATATATTATAAGACTAAATAAGACAAATAAGACTAAACCGTTTAGTTTTACACCCAATGGTAGCAGACTATGCTTGAAAACTCTAATTTCGAGGGTCCATCTCCTCTCAAACCGGTTTTACGTCCACCTCTTCTGATGGCTGTACTGGCAACTATAACAGCAGGAGGAGTCGGTGTTTACACAGTACAAAAAACCCGAAATACCAACGCTGAAGCAGTCAAGAAGCAGGCGGTTCCAGTAGTACAAGTCAAAACGGTGACAGCACTGGGACGCTTGGAACCAAAGGGAGAAATCATTAAACTTTCTGCGCCAGCATCGGCAGAAGGGAGTCGAGTTGAAAAATTGCTGGTCAGGGAAGGAAGTAAGATTAACGAAGGGCAGATAGTTGCGATTTTGGACAGTCGCGATCGCCTCGCCGCAGCACTAGCAGAAGCACAAGAGCAGGTACGAATCGCCCAGGCAAATCTGGCGCAGGTAAAAGCAGGTGCCAAACAGGGAGAAATAGAAGCGCAAAAAGCAGCTATTGCCCGCATCCAAGCAGAACAAGACACGGAAATTCCAGCGCAAAAAGCAACCCTTGCTCGCTTAGAGGCAGAAAGAGATACGGAAATCGAGGCACAACAAGCAACGATTGGTCAACTGGAGGCACAGCTAAACAATGCCCTAGCAGAATACCGACGTTATCAAACACTTTATCAACAAGGGGCGATTTCTGCTTCGTTCCAGGATAGCAAGCGCTTGACTCTCACGACAGCCCAGAAACAAATAGC
Organism: Scytonema sp. PCC 10023; assembly: GCF_963920835.1. NCBI lineage: Bacteria > Bacillati > Cyanobacteriota > Cyanophyceae > Nostocales > Scytonemataceae > Scytonema > Scytonema sp. PCC 10023. The sequence goes on along the minus strand of NZ_CAWUDP010000084.1, from coordinate 2,688 downwards.
ACAAGCACGAGCCAACCTTAAACGCATCCAAACATCCCGAGAACAACAAATAGCAGAAGCACGAGCCAACCTCAAACGCATCCAAACATCCCGAGAACAAGAAATAGCAGAAGGCAGGGCGACCTTAAATAAAATTGCGGAAGTCCGTTCTGTGGATGTAGAAGCAGCCCAAGCAGAAGTCAATCGTGCTAAAGCAGCCGTAAAAAGAGCAGAGGCAAATCTCAGACTTGCTTTTGTGCGAGCACCCGAAGAAGGTCAAGTCCTCAAAATTAATACCCGTCCTGGAGAATTGGTGTCCACTAGTGACGGTATTGCAGAGATTGGGCAAACTAGTCAGATGTATGCAGTCGCAGAAGTTTACCAAAGTGATATTAACAAAGTGCGTTTAGGGCAACGAGTGCGGCTACAGAGTGAGTCCCTACCTGATCAATTGGTGGGAACTGTGGATCGTTTGGGGATGCAAGTACAACGGCAGAATGTTATTAACAGTGACCCCACAAGCAATATTGATTCCAGAGTCGTGGAAGTCCATGTACGACTTGATGAGCCATCCAGTCAGAAATCTGCGAGATTCTCCAATTTGCAAGTAAGGGCGGTAATTGAACTGTGATTGGACTTATCTTCCAGCAAATTCAGCAACTACGGCGGCGAACGCCATTAGGATGGCTGCAACTCACTCACCACAAGAGTCGCTTTTTGGTAGCATTATCAGGCATTGCCTTTGCCGATGTTCTTATGTTCATGCAGCTGGGATTTCAGACTGCCCTGTTTGACAGCAACACCAGACTCCATCACAGCATGGAGGCAGACATTTTTCTCATCAGTCCCCAAGCACGTAACCTGGCATATTTGTCTACATTTTCTCGGCGACGACTATTGCAGGCAATGGATATACCGGGGGTGAAGTCAGCAGAGGGAATGTATCTTGGCTTTATCGATTGGAAGAATCCTCAAACGCGCAAACAGACTGGCATACTCGTTATAGGGATCAATCCCGATAAACCAGCGTTTAATTTACCAGAGGTGAACAGCCAATTAAACGCGATTAAGATGCCAGATACCATGCTGTTTGACAGTGGTTCTAGAGGAGAGTATAACAAGGTATTTGCCCAAATTGAGCAGGGGAAACCTGCCACCACCGAAATAGGACGGCGGACGATTACCATTAATGGCTTATTTAAAGTGGGAGCTTCCTTTATAGCTGATGGTACCTTAATAACCAGCGACCAAAACTTTTTGCGAGTATTTCCTAGACAACAGCCTGGGGCTGTGAATTTGGCTTTGATTCAACTGCAACCAGGGTATGACCCAAAGCAAGTCGCAACTGCCTTAAAATCCCAGCTAGCAGATAAGAATGATGTCAAAGTCTTGACAAAAGAGGAATTTATTGAATTTGAGAAGAACTATTGGCAAACAAACACTGCGATCGGCTTTATTTTTAGCCTAGGTGTAACAATGGGCTTTCTGGTGGGGGTGATTATCGTATATCAAGTCCTTTCCACCGATGTCAATGCTCACATGAAAGAATACGCCACCTTCAAAGCAATGGGGTATCGCAATGCCTACTTACTAGGAGTGGTGTTTGAAGAAGCAATCATTATGGCGGTGTTAGGCTTTTTACCAGGTGTCACCGTATCCTTTGGACTGTACGCCATGACGCGGAACGCCACCAACTTACCAGTGATCATGACCTTGGCAAGAGCAATTCAGGTACAAGTACTGACCATAATCATGTGTATGATTTCTGGCGCAATTGCTACCCGCAAAGTCCAATCTGCTGACCCCGCCGATATGTTCTAAACTCATGTTGTACAGAGGACACACCGGACGCACAGAGTAACTAATGACTAATGAAGATGTACAGACGCGCCATGGCGCGTCTCTACAAATGACTAATAACTAATAACTAATGACTAATGACTAATAACTAATGACTATGAAATCTGTCATATCTGTTCAAAATCTCAACCACTACTTTGGTAAAGGTCAACTCCGCAAACAAGTGCTATTTGACATCAGTTTGGAGATAAACGCCGGTGACATTATTATTATGACAGGTCCGTCTGGTTCTGGTAAAACCACACTTCTGACCTTGGTAGGTGGGTTGCGTTCAGCCCAGGAAGGGAGTTTGCGGGTGTTAGGACAAGAACTCTGTGGTGCAAATGCAGGACAACTCACACTGGCGCGACGTAATCACGGCTATATTTTCCAAGCACACAACCTGCACGGTAGCTTAACAGCACTGCAAAACGTCAGGATGGGTTTGGAACTGCACAAGAGTGTTACTCCACAAGAGATGCACAGACGCGCAGCCGAGATGCTAGATTTGGTAGGATTAGGGCATCGTCTCAATTACTACCCGGATGACCTGTCGGGGGGACAAAAACAACGGGTGGCTATAGCCCGTGCGCTGGTGAGTCAACCCAAAATTGTTCTCGCAGACGAACCTACCGCCGCCCTTGATAGTAAGTCGGGTCGAGATGTGGTGAACCTGATGCATAAGCTAGCAAAAGAGCAAGATTGTACCATTTTGTTGGTGACTCATGACAATCGTATCTTGGATATAGCCGATCGCATTGTTTACATGGAAGATGGTAAGTTAGCAAAAGCCCCTGCTACCGTCGGATAGCAATAGACCGGAATAACAACGGCGAGCTAGCCCCTAAATTCTATTTATGGGGGCTAGCC
>NZ_CAWUDP010000083.1:0-42326 GCF_963920835.1 Scytonema sp. PCC 10023 | reverse complement strand
GTCCGCAAAGCTTCATCGAGCTTGCGATACTGGCTATCTGTTCCTTCCAACTTGGTTTCGTATACTATCATCAGACAATCTTACCACGACTTATATATGGTAAGACAGCGAGAAGAACTCGCTTGTTCCGCATTTGTCCCCTAAAAAATTGGCAGCCTTCAAACAACGAGTACCCGTGTGCACCGACAGATCAACAATAATAAGGCTGCCAATTTTTTTCGTGTAAGACCCCGTGACCACGAAGACAGAGATTGTCAAAACCTCGACTGCACCCCGCCCTGTTTCTGTCACACAGAAAATTGGTTAAGGTGCGTCTCGGTTTTCACCGTCGTCCGCAACTACCGCCAACTGGGTACAGTATGGCGGGAGCCTTCTCTCCGAACTAGGTAAAGAGAGTCCAAAGTTGTAGACAAATCTAGCAAATCCTGCACATCCATGAAGCTTAGTCTTTTCTTTGTTATTGAGTTTTAACTCTAGCTTTAGGGAGTACATTTGCTTTGCTTTTTTGCTACACTATCTAGTATACTAGAAATCAAAATCAAAATACAAAACATGACTATAAAGTTTAGACCACAGGGAAATGAAGCTTTAGACAAGATTCCTTTTCAGGTGAAAGTAAGACCTGGACTGAGGGAAAGGATAAAAGCAATACCAGGGTGGCAACCTTTATTAAGAGAAAAATTAGAACAATGGGTAGAAGAGTGGGAGCGAAATATACAAAAATGAGCGAATTGTTAAATGATTTGACTACTTAGTAACACGTCTCGGTTAGGGACAAGCCGCATCTGCTCGTGGATGGAGTTGTTGAGCTATCATTTGATGGAGTTGAAATCCTATCTTACAGGAAACTACTACAAAAGCGAGCGTCAAGCGTACACGAGTGTAACTATAATTGTCAGCATGAAGTTCCAACTGTTCCTAGCATCTTTATTTTCCCATATCAAAGGACGCCATTGGTGGCTTGGTATCGTTATCTGGATAGCTCTGGTTGCCCCAGCTCAAGCATCTGTCATCCTCCGCGTGGCAATTGAAAGAGACGTTAAACAGGTAAAAGTCGGTAGTTCTACAACTGCAGTTGTCAAGGATAGCAGCGGTCGTACTCTGGGACAGTTGCCAGGAATGAGTGCTTATTATGCCCAAGCGGTTCCTGGTGGAGTTGCTTTGGATAAGTGGCAATCTAATCTATTTTGGGTTGAGCCATCAGGAAAGGGATTCGTTTATATAGGCGATCGCTGGTATCGGGGCAGAACTCTTGTTGTTCCGTCAGAAAAAGGCTTATCTGTCGTTAACTGGGTTGATTTGGAAGAATATCTCTACAGTGTAATCGGTGGCGAAATGGACTCCAGGTGGCCCTTAGAAGCCTTAAAAGCTCAAGCGATCGCTGCCCGTACATATGCTCTTTACGAGCGCGAAAAACAACGCAATAATCCCATTTACGATTTGGGTGATACACCGGATCGTTGGCAAATTTACAAAGGCGTCAGCAGTGAATCTCGTACCACCTTAGCCGCAGTGGATGCTACAGCCGGGAAAGTACTGACTTATAGAAATAGGGTTATTCTTTCTGTGTTCCACGCGTGTTCTGGCGGACACACCGAAAACTCAGAAGATGTTTGGGGAAGTCGCGAACCATACCTGCGTGCTGTTCCAGACTTTGACCAAAATATCAGCGAATGCAACTGGATCAGAACTTTTTCTCCTACGGAAATCAGCGCCCAAATTCCGGAAATCGGCAATGTGAAGCAAATGATTCCTGAGAGTACATCACCTTTCGGAAGCGTCACATCTCTGAAAATTGTCGGCGATAAAGGCGAGAAAGTCCTCAGGGGCGAGGATGTGCGTACAGCTCTAAAGCTAAAAAGTACCCGTTTTAACGTCAGCAACGGGAATGGAGGCTTTACACTCAGAGGACTTGGCTATGGTCACGCTTTGGGCATGAGCCAGTGGGGAGCCTACAATCTAGCAAAGCGGGGATACAATCACCTACAAATTTTGAATTACTACTACAAAGGCGTTGCTTTAGCGCCTATTCAGGTTAAGAAATAGCCGAAGATGAGGGGATGAGGAGGATGAGGAGGATGAGGAGGATAAGGGGGATGAGGAGGAAGTTATTTCTTTGCTCTTCCTTGTCTCACTCCCTCACTCCCTCACTCCCTCACTCCCTCATTCCCTCCGTCCCTCACTCCCTCGCTGCAGGCGTTTTTGCCATTCAGCGTCAATTTGTTCAGAACGTTCTACTTCCTGTTCTAATAAGTCAGTTTCGGTAGAGTAGACCAAATCTTCATCACCAAGGACTTTTTCTTTTGCAAACTGCTGAGCATAAGCTATTTTTTGCTGCAAAACAGAGTCTGCGCTTGCAAGTTGTCTTGCACGGGATAGGCGATCGCGGTTGCGTTCAGCAATTTTGCTATTGCGCCACTGGATCCAAAAATACCGTATTAACGGGACAACTAAGAAACCTGTTCCGTAAGCTAATAATACCCAATAAATGCCGTGGACAAAAGCGACAAGTCCACCTACTTGGGCGGCGATCGTACCATCTCTCAACAAACTTAAGAGCACTAATGCGCCGACAAAATTTGCTACACCCAACCCTGCACTTAGCAGAATTTGTCCTGAAGTTGCCGCACTAAATCGCCAAGGAAATTCCTCCAAATAAGCTGAAAGAGGCTGACGGTACTTTTTGGTAGCACTCACCTGCAACTCTGGGAAGTAATAAACAATCTGCCCATCAGGACTCACCTTGGGTTGCCCGTTAAACCGAGTCAGAACGGGCAGCATATAATCTTCGTACTCTTTTGCTGAACCTTCTCCAATATTATCTAGATATGGTGCAATTTGTTCCGCGACTACGGCACCTCGGTTGTTACGAATTACCGTAGCAATTTCTTGCCAACGGCGTTCTTCTAACTTGGTATTGGGATTGCCATCGCCAAACAAAAACGAAAATACAGCTTCAAAGAAATTCAGATTGCTTTTCTCCCGCCGTCTTTCTCTCTGACGGGTGTCATAATCTGGGCTAAGATACCAAAATAAATCTGGGAAAAAGAAAAAACCACCAGTAAAATTGTCACCCCTATCGTTGCTATCGCGGTCTGAGTTGGCAGCAGTGATGATTAAGATAATGGTGATAGTTATCAGGGCGATGGAAACAATTAAGAAAATTCCAAAGGAAATCCTAATTAGGTAAAACAGAATGCCCCAAAGCTTTTTCCACCATTCCTGCAACCGTAATTGCAAATACTTGTTACGTAAAATTGCTCGAAAGTTTTTTGGAAATAAGTAAACAATATCACCTGTATCAGAGACTTGTAAATGTCCGCCAGCTTCAGTTGCAAGGGCTAATAACCCTTGATTTGCCAGCGCAACATTTAATCCAGCCTGAGTTGCCACGTCTCCAACAGTGACGCGGTAACCTAATTGTTCCACAGCTTGCATGATGGTGGGATTGGGAGCCATCGCTCTTCCCTCGCAGCGAAAAATAATCCTACTTCTTCCAGTATAAAGTTTGATTTTTCAGAACAAAGATAGTTAATTCTGCACTCCTGATCAGAGTGGAGCGCTCTAGTTAATTTCCTCAAAAAAGAAAAACTCTCCCGCTCCTGTTTAACAAACGGTTATTCTTGCATTGTTCATCATTTGCTGGTTTTACAGCTTGATTTCGCGTTAAGATTATTACCCTGGCTTGGTTTACTAGCAAATTTTCTGCTTAATTATGGTTCAGTACACTCTTGCTCAAAGCCCAGAAATCATCCTCTCTGTTCCTGGTAAAGATTCAGCCAAAGCCCGTGAAAAAGCAATGGATCAGTTGATGAAACTGATGGATGAAGGTCAGTTACCTACGGAACTGGAAGATGGATTTGGTCCTCAACAACTTATTGAAGTCAAAGAAACGTCAAGCGAGACCGCTAGCGATGAGGACGCCATTACACAGGCTGTCCAGATTTTGAGCAACCTAGCCACCCTCAAGTTGAAAGTGCAGGAGTCACGCACTGAAGCGATGGAAGTTCGCAAGGCGGTTGACGTTTTATTTTCAGATAAATCTGTGACTGAGGAGGAAATTACTCGCCTGAAGGAAGGTTTTAAAGTTCTCAAAAATTATGCCCAAGCTAATCTGCGTTATCAAGAAGCAAGAGCAAAAGCAGAACAGGCTCGACAGGTGCTAGATCAGGCTTTGAAATCTCCTGAGAAATAGCTTGATCATTTGACCGAGGTTAATCGCGGATCGCTTCCCGGTGCATACATCTGTGTGCTTAAGGTGTGGTCAAAACCTGTTGATGGAATGGACAAGGGAGACAAGGAAGACAGGGTGTATTTTTGTGCTAGCCAACTACTTACAACGCTTTTCACATGATTAGACCACAAATCGTAGGGGAGCCAGTGCTCGACTAGGGTTTCCCGGCAGCCACGCATCTGGCGTTGGGCATTGCCCCTAAAAGCCCATGTGATGCACATTTAAGGTATTGGTGAGCAATGCCACCTTAGCTGAAAACCGGTGTATGACCACACCTGTGTGCTTATCTACAGACGATGATTATCACCAAGCCTGTCGCTAAGTTGTGCTTGGTTAAACATTGAGCCTGGCACAAGATAAAGAACAAAGTTTGCTGCTACGAACCCTCAGCTAAGATACATTAGCTGGTAAAATTTAAAACACGTTTTGTCAACTTTTTCAATAGGTAAGTTCTACAATATTATTTACTTAACAAGACACCTGCGGAATGTAGAATCTACTTAAGTGATTTTTTATTACCGCAGGAAGTCATGGTCATCAAGTTTTCGCAGTTCAAATCTTTATTTTTCTTTGGGATAACCTTTTGCATAGTGCTGGTTTGCGGACTCGCATTCGGGCAAGTCAGCTTGGCTCAAAGTTCGCTTGGAGCAAGAGCCGATTTTGTAGGTACAGACATTACCGGCACCTTAACTCTGACGCAGCAAGAGAATGGGTTAGTGAGGATTCGAGGTAGGATTCAAGGCAACCCGGCAACACTGACTCCCGGTTTGCACGGACTGCATATTCATAGTGTGGGTGTGTGCGAACCCGATGCCCAACCTGCTTTTAGCACCAGTGGTGGACACTTTGACCCTGGTCCTTTTGGTTCGGAAGTTCCTGTGGAGGCAAACCATCCGTACCATCTCGGTGACTTGCCAAATTTGGTGGTGGATGAACACGGATACGCAACGTACAATGCATTGACCAGTCGAGTCACCCTAAGTGAAAGTCCCACTACCTTGTTTGACAACAATGGTAGTGCAATCATCATTCACCAGTTAACTGATCAACAGAAAGCTGGCGGGACGGCAGCAGAAGCTGGCGGGGGACGAATAGCCTGTGGAGTTGTGACTCGCGACGATAGCGCTAGATCATCAGAGAATAGGTCATCTTGATGTTGCAAAAAGTTGGGTTATTTGACTGTTTACGCCTAGGTGCATAGTTACGTTTTTGACTGAATTTTCACGCAACGCAGCGCTCAATTGTTGCTAACACTGATTTGGCAAGTGCGTCAAAATCGTAACCCCCTTCCAAGCCAAACAAAATTTTACGAGTTATTTCCAGACAATAATCTGTGAATAAACCATAATCTTGCGGTTGCAAATTTATACTAGCTAAGGGGTCATCGGCGTTGGCGTCGTAACCTGCACTCACAATCAGTAAATCCGGCTGAAAGTTCGATAGAAAAGGCACAACCTTGGTTTCAAACACTGGTTGGTATATTCCGATATCGCTGCCAGGAGGAAAAGGCAAATTTAGGACATTGTTATGAAACCCTCGCTCTGTATAATGTCCAGTACCTGGATAGCAGGGGTACTGATGCAAAGAACAGTAGGCGATTTGTGGGTGATTTTCTACGATCGCCTGCGTACCATTTCCGTGATGCACGTCCCAGTCAAGAATGGCGACACGGTGAATTCCTGGTTGTTGCAAAGCATAAAGAGCAGCGATCGCCGCATTAGAAAATAAGCAAAACCCCATTCCTGCATCACTTTCGGCGTGATGTCCTGGTGGACGCGCCAGCACAAATGCTGGTTTGCCAGTTCCTAGCACAGTATCAACTCCATCCAACCAAGCACTCACCGCCAACAAAGCAACATCATAACTGCGCCGGGAAACAGGCGTATCTCCATCCAAAGAACCGCCGCCAGCAAGAGCAATTTCTTGGAGTTTTTTGATGTAGCGTTGCGTATGTGCTTGTGACAACACAGACATGAGAGGGCGCTTGTCGGGTGGAGTGGGTAAGCGCCATTCAATGTGTTGTGCAAACTTAGCACCTTTTAGGGCGGTGGCGATCGCCGTTAGCCGTTCTGGTTTCTCTGGATGAAAAGACCCAGTTTTATGATCCAGAAACTCTTCGGAATAAATGACGCTTAACATAGGGCGAGTAAATTGGGCAGCTAGATACTGAATGAAATTGTATCCTTACTACTCTTTGCTGAATCCAATCATTTCATCAGTTGGTTCATCAAGCATGTCCGGTACTACTGCTTGGTTTCCCCTAATTTCATCTGGTGATAAACCAAGCAATACATCATCCATTTTTGGCGGATGCTTAATTTTGTCAAGCATCTCCGGGCTTAATTGCGATTCATCGCTTGGTGGATTTGTCTTTTCGGCTTGATTAGGAGTTGTTTCGCTAGACATGATTATTTACCCAACCTTACACGCCTCAGCTTAAACTCTCCTGTTGCGTTGCCCACACTATCTTGGGGCTTAAATTGAGGATGCTCCCATCAGGGAGCAGTTCTTGAGATGAGGAAGATGAAAGTAAGCATAAAAATTGTAAAATTTTTGTAACTTTCGTTTCATTTAGACAGGAAAATCAGCAGTGCTACCAAACAAGCGCCCCTCCACAGAGCAAACTCAACGTTGGACATTCTCTCAGCTTTTTGGACGAGCAAGGCGTAATCCTTTCATGATTTCGCGCTGGGTTTTACGCTGGGTTGTTGTCGGAACTTTTTGTGGTTTATTTGCTGGGCTGTACTGGAATGTCCTAGAACTCATGATTCATGGACTCCAAAAATTTCAGGGTCCTACTCTCCTGTTCCTGATGCCACTGGCTGGTTTAATTATCGGTGTGGTGATTCATTACCTTGGGAATCCTGGTGAAATTGGCGTCATCGTAGATAACATCCATTTTCAGGGCGGACGCTTGGATGCTCGCAAAAATCCCTCAATGATTCTTGCTTCCCTAGTCAGCATATCAGCAGGCGGCAGTGCTGGACCAGAAGCTCCACTGGTACAGGTTACAGGTTCGTTTGGCACTTGGGTTGCTAACCGTTTAAGACTCGAAGGTGAAGACGTTAGATCTATGAGTTTGGCGGCGATGGCTGCGGGCTTTACTGCTTTGTTTGGCGCACCTCTTGGCGGTGCTATGTTCGCCTTGGAGATTTTGCACCACCAGCATATTGTGGAGTATTACGAAGCCCTGATGCCTGCTATTGTTTCGAGTTGCGCTAGTTATCTCGTCTTTGCAGCAATTACACATTTGGGGATTGCACCCACTTGGCATTTCCCTCAGTATCACCTAGATAGCATTGATGATTTTGCCGTAGCTATCATGTTTGGGATTGTCGGGGTCGTGGCAGGATGGATTTTTATGGGTATTTTTCGCGGATCTGACCGAGTTTTTGCCTTGATTGGTGGACCAATTTATTTACGCACAACCATAGCAGGACTGGGACTGGGCATTTTAGCAACTGTTTTACCTCTCACCCGTTATTTTGGACATGAGGAGTTAGATGAGGTTGTCAATCAAAGCTTTCCTGCTCTTTTCTTGTTTGCGCTTGCCTTGGCTAAAATGGCTGCCATCAGCATGACTGTCACAGGTGGATGGCGCGGTGGATTTATTATTCCCCTATTTTTCACTGGTGCTTGTATCGGCAAAGCAGTTGCAGCGCTGATTCCTGGACTTAATCCTACCCTGGCAATGATTTGTACGATGGCAGCTATCAATGCAGCGGTGACGCGCACACCCATAAGTACGACCTTGCTGCTGTCAAAATTGACCAACTTTAGTCCCTTGACTCCAATCCTGTTTGCCAGTTTGATTGGATTTTTTCTGGCTCCTAAAGCCCCTTTTATTGCATCTCAACTTAAGTCTGGGCAAGAAGCACTCATCGGTCATGAGTAATTAGTTATTAACTAGCAGTTAACAGCTTAAAAACTGTTTATTTTCACTGTTAACTGTTCATGGACAAGCCAAAAAACAGCAGTATATGTTAAAATTGTATCAAATAACGGTAATTATTCAGCAATAATTGGGAACATTTTTGCTCTTTTCTCAGTATAACGGCTAAAATTTGCAATTTTTGGAGTTTTTTAGGTTATGACAACCTCTCAGGAGAGGATTATCCCAACAGATCTGCGGATTGAGATGTCCCGGTCATATCTGGAATACGCGATGAGCGTAATTGTAGGTCGGGCACTACCAGACGCCAGGGATGGTCTGAAACCTGTGCATCGTCGCATTCTCTACGCAATGCATGAACTAGGGTTGAGCGCTGATCGCCCCTTTCGTAAATGCGCTCGTGTGGTAGGGGAAGTGTTGGGTAAATATCACCCGCATGGCGACACAGCAGTCTATGACGCTTTGGTACGGATGGCGCAGGATTTTTCCATGAGATCTCCCCTGATCGCAGGACATGGAAACTTCGGTTCGGTAGACAACGATCCACCAGCGGCAATGCGATACACAGAATGCCGTTTGGAAGCTTTAACCAGCGATGCTCTTCTGCAAGATATCGAATCGGAAACAGTCGATTTCATCGATAACTTTGATGCTTCACAGCAAGAACCTACAGTCTTGCCAGCACGTATCCCGCAGTTGCTGCTCAATGGTTCCTCTGGGATTGCGGTGGGTATGGCAACCAACATCCCCCCGCATAACTTGGGTGAATTGATTGATGGGTTGGTAGCACTGATTGAAAATCCAGAAATAACCGACATTCAGTTAATGCAGTATATCCCCGGACCTGACTTTCCTACTGGAAGTCAGATTCTAGGGACGACAGCAATTAAAGAAGCTTATACCACCGGGCGCGGTTCAATCACCATGCGCGGCGTGGCTACAATTGAAACTATTGAACAACGGGGACGCCCTGACAGAGACGCAATTATCATCACCGAATTGCCTTACCAAACCAATAAGGCGGCGTTGATTGAAAAAATTGCCGAGATGGTGAACGAAAAAAGGCTAGAGGGAATTGCCGATATTCGGGATGAAAGCGATCGCGATGGGATGCGAATTGTTATCGAACTTAAGCGCGATGCTTATCCCCGTGTCGTCCTCAATAACCTCTACAAGCAAACACCCTTGCAAGCCAACTTTGGGGCGAATATGCTGGCGCTGGTGAATGGCGAACCGCAGATACTCACCCTCAAGGAGTTTTTGCAAGTCTTTTTGGATTTCCGCATTGAAGCCATTACCAGACGCACCCGTTACGAACTGCGGAAAGCCGAAGAACGCGACCACATACTGCAAGGCTTATTGATTGCCTTAGCACACTTAGATGAAATTATTAACTTAATTCGCCATGCTTCTGATGCGCCGACGGCAAAAGGGGAGTTAATCACAACCTACGGGCTTTCGGAAGCGCAAGCAGATGCGATATTGCAAATGCAACTGCGGCGTTTAACCGCTCTAGAAGCAGACAAAATCCGCTCCGAACACGAAGAATTACAAGCAATCATTGCTAACTTGCAGGATATCTTGGCACGGCGAGAGCGGATTTTAGAAATCATTCAAAACGAAGTCACGCAACTCAAACAGAAACACGCCACACCGCGCCGCACGGTGATTTCACCTCTTGAAGGAGAAATTGATGAGCGTGATCTGATAGCCAATGAAAAAGCTCTAATTCTGCTGACTGAGCAAGGTTACATCAAACGAATGCCAGTCAGTACCTTTGAAGCGCAAAGCCGTGCAACCAGAGGTAAAGCAGCAGCCAAAATCAAAGAAGATGATAACGTTGAGCATTTCTTGACTTGCTGCGACCATGACAGCATTCTATTTTTTAGTCAACGAGGTGTTGTTTACTGCCTGAAAGCGTATCAAATCCCCGTTGGTTCTCGTACCAGTCGCGGCACACCAATTGTGCAAATGCTACCCATTCCCAAAGAGGAGAAAATCACCTCGATTGTCCCTGTTGACGAGTTTAGCAGCGATGAATATTTGGTCATGCTTACCAAGGGCGGCAATATCAAGAAAACCGAGTTAGCAGCGTTTAGCAATATTCGTGCCAACGGCTTGATTGCCATATCCTTAGAAGAAGGCGACCAACTCCGGTGGGTACGACGCGCCAGAGTAGAAGACAGCGTGATTATTGGTTCGCGTCAGGGTATGGCAATTCACTTTAGATGCACCCACGAACAACTGCGTCCCCTGGGACGGGCAACTCGTGGCGTAAAATCGATGAAATTGCGTAAGGGTGATGAACTGGTGGGAATGGATATTCTGCCCGCTGCGATTCTTGCCACTTTAGATACAGACACAGAAGCGGAAATCGAGGAAATCGAAACAGAAGAAATTGAAAATGAAGAATCCACAGAAGTCCCAGGCAACGGCAGTACTGGTCCTTGGGCGTTGGTGATTACAATGGGAGGATACGGCAAACGCGTCCCAGTTGCCCAGTTCCGCCTGCAAAATCGCGCCGGTCAAGGTCTAACGGCAACCAAATTCAAAAATCGCAAAATCAAAGACCAACTGGCAACTCTGCACATTGTCAACAGCGACGATGAAATTATGATGGTGACCAGTCGCGGTATCATCATTCGTCAGGCAGTGAATGCGATATCAGTACAATCGCGATCAGCAACTGGGGTGCGAGTGCAACGCCTTGATGAAGATGACGTAATCACGGGAGTGGCGATCGTTCCCCCCGATACTGGTGATGCAGCAGAGGCAGAGTAAGAAGCTGAGTCCTGCGGACAGGCTGCGCCAACGGGAGCAACAGAAGCAGGGGGAGAGGTTTACAATCTTAATCCCCTACTTGATTGCTCTATTTAGTGGTGTTTTGATGGGGTTGACCGTCGCACCTTTCGGCGCGTGGTTATTAGCGTGGATTGCCCTTGCTCCCCTGTGGGTATTAGTTGTGAGTTCTTCTGCACAACGGAAACACTCATTCCCCCCTATCCCCCTATCACTCGCTTGGGGTATTGGTTATCACGGCGTTGCCTTATCCTGGATTACGGGGATTCACCCGATGACTTGGATGGGGGTTCCTTGGTTGGCGAGTTTAGCGATCGCTCTCTTTTGCTGGGTATTCATCAGCCTTTGGGGAGCTGCGTTAGTTGCGAGTTGGGCGATCGCGATGCGAGTGTTTTGCCGTTCCATCCACAACGGATTTGTTCGCGTCCTCATTGGTACAGCTCTATGGTGCGCTTTAGAAGCTCTTTGGAGTGCCGGACCTTTGTACTGGAGTTCACTTTCTTACACTCAAAGCCCGCATAATCTCGCAATTTTACACCTAGGTCAACTTTCTGGACCTAGTGCGGTGACAGCGGCTATTGTTGCCGTGAATGGCTTGATTGCTGAAGCTTTTATAAACCGCAGAGACGCAGAGAGCGCAGAGAAAAACTTTATTTTCTCCTCTGTGTCCTCTGTGCCTCTGCGGTTCTTTTATTTCGGAAGCGCTGTAGCGTTATTTATCACTCTCCATCTCATTGGTTTTGGTTTATACAGCCGTCCTCTAGCCCAATTACCACAAGCAGCCCTGAAAGTGGGGATTGTTCAGGGAAATGTCCCCAACGAAATCAAGCTTTATCCTGAAGGTTTTCGTCGTGCTATTGAAGGCTACACCAGTGGATATCTAGCCCTAGCTGATCAAGGTGTAGATGCAGTGCTAACTCCAGAAGGCGCTTTGCCTTTTTTCCAGGATGCCATTATGGGAAGTTCTTTGGTAACAGCAGTGCGAGAAAAAGGCGTGGTTGCTTGGATTGGCGGTTTTTATAAACAAGGAAGCAGCTATACAAATAGTTTATTTGCGATCGCTGGCGATGGTGAGATAAAAAGCCGCTACGGCAAAGCAAAGATGGTTCCAATTGGGGAATACATTCCGTTTGAATCAATTTTAGGCGGTATCATTAGCCGTTTATCGCCTTTGGACGAACATCAAGTTCCAGGCTCGCCAAATCAGGTATTTGACACGCCTTTTGGTCGCGCTATTGTTGGTATTTGTTACGAATCTGCTTTTTCTGGGCAATTTCGCCGTCAAGCTGCTGCGGGTGGGCAATTTATACTAAGTGCTTCCAATGATGCCCATTACAGTGCAGCTATGCCCGCTCAGCACCACGCACAGGATATCATGCGGGCGATAGAAACTGATAGATGGGCAGTGCGGGCAACAAATACAGGATATTCAGCTTTTGTGAATCCGCACGGCAAAACAGTGTGGATATCTGGACATAATACGTACGAAGTGCATACAGAAACAATTTATCGACGGCAAACTCAGACTTTATACGTACGTTGGGGTGATTGGTTGACACCGTCATTGTTGGCAGCGGGAACGTTAGCATGGTGTCTCATATCATGTCCGGTTAATTAGTTATGATTGCCACGTTAACTGCACCCCACCCCTTAATCCCCTCCCCGCAAGCGGGGAGGGGACGTGAAGCGTAGCTTTACGGGGGTGGGGTTCTTAGGGTAATGATAAGTATTCAACCGGACTTGATATCATGATTCGTCATGCCATCTGAAGTGTAGGTATTGCTAATATTACGATCGCCTCTGTTTTGGAACGCATCGAAGAAATTGGCATTCGCCGCGCACTTGGGGCTACTCAATTTGAGGTTATGGTGCAATTCATCCTGGAAGCACTCCTTTTGAGCATTTTTGGTGGTACCTTGGCGATTATCAGCGTGCATGGCTTAACCCAGACAGCAACCACAGTCATCATCCAAGCCCCCTATCAGTTTTCTCTGCGTAATGTTGCCTTGTCAATGGGAGCTGCTGTTGCGGTAGGGGTGGGTTCTAGTTTCTTGCCGGCACTCAAAGCCACCAAGATTGATATCATTGCTGCATTGCGGAGTGATTAAAGCCACCTGTTTATTGCTTTATACATCTCTCATCTTTTTTTCAAAACTGGTATTGACCCTTGTGAGAGATTTTCCATCTCAATGGCAACCATGCCTTCATCAAAGGCTCGTTGAAACAAATCTTGATTATTGACAATTTTATAACCCAGTCCATCATAAAATCCTTTAGCAAACTCAATCGCCGCACTGTCTTGGATTGGATTATTCATCCCAATCGCATAATCAATGTATTGGCTAATTGCTACAGCAGGTTTTTCTGAATAACAAGCGTTAAGCAGTACACATTTAACATAATCAGCGTGTAACTTAAACAGAGATGCTAAACTACATGGTGCAACTGGCTTATTGTTTCCTCCATCATCCTCTAAGACTAAACTGCCATCTTCCATTCCATGTCCACAAAAATGAACAATTTGAGGTTGTTCTTCTGCAATTGCATGACGAATATCTTGAGGACGTACAGCGGTTTTAACTTTAATTTCAAACAAATCCCGTTTTACTGCCCGTTTAATAGCTTCTTCTATTTCCCGAATTTCTTTATCCAAACGTAATCTATCAGGAATTGCTGCCAAAATCAATATTTTTTGCTGTTGAGTACTTTGCTCTGGGTGAATGTTAAGTGAGGGAACTTTATGTGATTCCGGAGATTTCATTGGGAACAGTTCTTCAGCAATAACAATTAAGAGCGGGTTCCCAGAATTAAACCTACGTGCTGCATAAACTAAATCTTCAACCCATCCCTGAGCTTCTGCTATTTTTATTAAATTAAATACAATATCTTGTAAACTATTACCACCAGCTATAGTGTCTAAATTTTTATCTAACTCAAACGCTAACATTTGCTCCAGAGATGCTTTGTCAGGAAAAGCATCATTTAAAGCTTCTAATAGTTTTTTACGTTGCAAACCAGATAATTTCATATTTTTTATTACTTATACTAAATATCATCTATATTTTTAATCCCGCTCAAACTCCATGTAGGCGAAGTGGTCTTGCACCATTTTGTGAATGAAACGATAGCGCCCACCCACACGTTGAAGGAATAAACGCTCTGTACCGTAATCAAGGAAACGGGCATAGTTCCAGGGAATGTAACCGTTGAAGTAAAGGATTAGCCGGAGTGAGAAATGTTGAATACAACTACTTCCACCATATCTCATCCCAGAAGTCAGCCCAAAAATCATCCCAGAAGCCAGTCCAAAAATCAGCCCAGAATTCAGCCCAGAAATCCGCCCTCCCATCAGCCCAAAAATCAGCCCTACAATCAGCCCAGAAATCAGCCCTACAATCAGCCCAGAAATCAATGCCATCAAAACAGCATTAGTGGCAGTTTTCCAAATACCTTGATTAGGTTTTTTTTTAGTTTCTACAACTGGCTCAGGCTCCCCAGAAATCAGCCCTTCAATCAGCCCTCCTCCCATTAGCCCAAAAATCAGCCCATTAATCGACCCAGAAAGCACAGAAATCAGCCCAAAAATCAGCCCATTAATCGGCCCATTAATCAGCCCAAAAATCAGCCCAAAAATCAGCCCAAAAATCAGCCCATTGTCTAGCCCTCCCATCAGCCCTCCCATCAGCCCTCCCATCAGCCCAGTAATCAGATGATAAATGAATTCTTTTTTTGTATTTTTGAAAAAAATAACATTTTCAATAAGTTTTATTTGTTGTATTTGGAGTGGAGATATCCAAGAATTCAGCCCTACAATCAGCCCTACAATCAGCCCTACAATCAGCCCTACAATCAGCCCAAAAATCAGCCCATTAATCAGCCCATTAATCAGCCCATTAATCAGCCCATTAATCAGCCCATTAATCTTTCTATAGTTTCTTATTTGAGACGGATCCCTTAACAAGTAAGGCTGTATTTCTTCAATTAAAAATTCAGTTTTAGATTCTCTTTCTAACTGCTGAGCTAACCAAACAAGCCACATTCGAGTTTGTCTATTACGAGGAGGATTTTTCTTAGCGTATGCTTTATTGCGAATTTCACGGTTCAACATTCGGATTACATAGACATCTAATAAATGCTGAATCCTGTCAGTGGTAGATGATAACTGCTGCCATCTGTCAATGGATATTCCTGGAAAAGCTAAAATACTAACACTAAGGAAAAAAGGTGTTCTGATTAACTCTAGTAAATTTAAGTCATTATGGATTGTTCGCTGTAAGTCTGTACAGTTAACTTTATTGAGATAATCATCAATTTGATTATTAGTTAGAGGCTGTAAATAGATTGCTCCGTTGAGAAGAAGCTTCGTAGAATGGTTGCCGTATTCTTCGCTACGGCTACAAACAACTAGATGGGGATATCTATATTCTTGCAAGAATTGGTTAATAGCGTTAATGCAAGGTTCCTGAAGTGTTGAATTTACTTCATCTAAACCGTCTAGTAGAGGTAGAAGTTGCTGATTTTGTAACCATTCTTGTCCAAGTGGTTTTGGGACACTATATTTAAACTGGAGTTCAGCAATCAACCAATCAATAATTGATTGGTCTTGATCTTGCCAAGAAGAAAGGTTTAACAATACTGCAATAGGATAATCTGGTTGTTCTTCAGCTCGTGTAATTAAATCTTGTGCTAATTCTAATTGTGTAGTTGTCTTACCTGATCCAGGCTCACCCAAAATTAACAACTTACCTACAATTTTAGAGTCGGTAAAAACATCAATGATTTTGGTAGTATCAGGAATAGATTCAGGAGGCTTTACTCCGATTTTGACTTCAGCATCCCAAGGTCGCTTTACCCGTTCTGGTTGTAACTCCTTTCCAAGTTCAATAAGTACTGCTTTATGTAGAGACTGTTCTAGCCGTGAGTTAACTTCAAGCTTAACAGCTTTCAATAAATCTCTTCGTTTCTTTTGCTGTTGTGTAGAAGGTATAGCCGCAGAACCCGTTAACAGTTCTTGGGCAACAGTTCGCAACTTTGGGTTCCCTGGATTCCTGTCATGGGCAGCACGAACTAGGTCTTTAACCCATCCCTGAGCTTTTGCTGTTTCTATTAAATTAAATACAATATCTGTTAAAGTATTACCACCTGCTATTGCGTCTAAATTTTTCTCTAACTCAAGCAATAACATTTGCTCTAGAGATGCTTTGTCAGGAAAAGCATCAATTAAAGCTTCTTGTAATTTTCTACGCTGCTCACCAGATAACCTCATATTTTTTATCCAAGCTGCTTTACCCCGTCACTACTTAGCTGCTTTGTTTCCACCAACACTGTTAGATCCAGATTTAGATGAATAAGTCTCATTTACAACCAATTATTGCTCAACTAATTCAGAAATGACTTTACTCATCTTGAAACCACGGATAGCGCAAGCTGCGTGAAATCTCTTTTTTATGTCATCTGCGATACTAATGGGCTAGTACAAATATGAGGTTGTATATAAATCTGACTTTTCACGCCATGTGGAAAAATCAACGAAAAACCTAACCCCCTAGCCCCCTTCCCTACTAGGGAAGGGGCTAAGGTAAAAGCCTCTCTCCTTGTAGGAGAGAGGTTTGGAGAGAGGTTCTCCACATCCCATGAAAAGTAAGGTATATAAATAGTATTTACACAACAAAGCTACAAATGTATAAGATGTAATTCCGGATAAATATTAGTCATTGGTTATGGGAATTTGAAAATAATGCCCATTGGTGCATTCGTATTTAATGCAAACGGCTGTAAAGGCTTAGTTACTGGCAACCTTACAAATCACCATGATATGTGAGAAATATTTATTAGTACTATAGTGGACGAGTTGTAGTCCAGCTCGTTCTATTTCTTGCAGAAGTTTAGGTATTTCGTACTTGTGATGTCTCCAAATAGTTATCTCTTCACCTTCAGAGATTTCAATATTCTTATCTATTTCCATAAAATTGAAATTTATAGTATAGCCCTGACGGAGTTTCATATTCGCAACTACACTATCTGTTTCTAAATCATACTTTCTCACAAGTTCACAATCTTGCGATCTAATCCCAATCTTGTTTTTAATCCATGCATAGACTTGTTCTGCATGATACTTGCAGCCACCTCTCACTGTTCCATCCCATTGAGAGTTAGAACCAATTTCGTTAGTGAACACCAGAAAATCATTCTTCTCCATGCTGTCTCTAAAGTTTTTGAGTACTCCATTTCTATTTTGATGATTGCCAATTGTCACACCTAAGTGTAAGAATATTTTTGCTGTATCGTCAGTTTCAAGGCTAGTCTGATTTTTTAACCAATTTTTTGGTATACAACGATTTTCTATGTCAAGTGTGTAACTTTTATACTCTATTAGTGGAAACCACTTACTAAAATTTTTACTGGATAAATTCAGTAATTCTTCGCTAATATCTAAGGCAATATATTTATTAATTTTACCTAATTTATTAAGTCTACCAATGAATCTTTTGACAGGATATGAATTTCCTGCTCCTACATCTATAACACTGACTTTCTCACAATTTTGATGATTGCCATTAATGTATTCAAAATTCTTTTTTAAAAGGTCAATTTCTACATTTGATGTCCGATACCATGTAGGAATAATATATTTTTGATAAAAATCATCCCAAATTTTTGCGCCTCTACCTTTGTAAGAATACTTTAGAGGTATTTCTCGTCTGACTTCTAATGCATGAATTATCCCTAAAACTTCTTCTTCAGAAAAAATAGAGTAGAACTCAGAACTTGGCTTTGCTGTGCGACTGATAGGAGATTGGCTCTTTGAGGGAAGTTGTGAATTGCTATTAAAATTTTTAGCCATTGTTCTTGTTATAACGGTGAAATACAGAAGTTACGCATAAAAATGACTGCTTTCTAAGACATTGGCAATGTGCTTTTAGAGTGAAACACATTGAGAAATCTTAAGTAATTTGCAGTTGCCTCCTCTGAATTTTCTATTAGCAGCAGATGTCCTGCCTTTGGTAATCGGATCACTTGGCTTCCAGGAATACAGCGTTGCAGCCGATCAGCTCCACGAATGTCGTAGATCTTGTCTTCTGTGCCCCAAATAGCAAGAGTCGGTAGCTGAGTTGATCGCCCCTGACAGAGAACGTCATCGTACAGGTTCACGATGTCCCAAACCTGTTGATAGTGACGGTTACGAGTGATGTAGTCGTTCACTTTCTCTGTTTTGACAGAATCAGGGATGGTGGGAGCCGTGACAAACAGCAGGCTAATTTCCAGGTCAAACTGTTCTTTGGTGGTTGGAATAAAGGGGTTTATGCCGTCAAAGATGGCATTTCTGACGCTTGAAGCCCAATCAGTCACACCTAAAGGTGAACCGATAAAGGCAAGGCTACGCAACTGTTCCGGGTAACGCTGGCTGTAAAGGGTGGCGATCGCTCCTCCCATCGAACTCCCTGCCATATCAAACGAGCGAATTCCTAATTGATTCGTTAACTGGTGCAGCAGTGCAACCTGATTCTCCAGGGTATAGTCCCTCGTTGCGAACCCGGTGCTGTTACCATAGCCCGGTAAGTCGGGAGCGATCGCCCGATAGCCCGCAAGAGACAACTGACACATCATACTGTTCCACTGCTCTTTGTCTGCAAATAGTCCATGCAGCAGTAAGATCGGTTGTCCAGTGCCAACCTCGTTGTAGGACAACGTTCCATTGCTAATAGGGGCGGAACGGGTGGCGATCGCGCAGCCTGAAGCAGACGCTGGGCTATTCACAGCAGCATCACCCACCAATCTACATAGCACCAGAATGACCAAGATCAGCTGGAGGACGAGTTTTTTCATGCTTATTTTTTAGGGTTATGTTGCAAAAACTATTAAACGACAGAGCTTTCGTATCAATCAGCTCTTAATTATGCAACAACTCCCGATCCGAATTTCATCCCTGAATTCACCCGTTTAATAAAGCGGTGGTCTTGTTCAATTCAATAATGTTATAAACAAGCTGTGACAAAGCTGCTGACTAAAACTTTTGCCGTCCACAGTAGTTGAGATATGAGCTTTTCTACAATAGCAATGCTCATCTGCATATCCTCAGTATCGCCACCTGATCGGATTTTATGGCGGGGATGCTCTACGTATGCACTCAAATCCATGTAAACTATCATCTTCCTAGCATACAAAGAAGGCTGCAGTGTAAGCATCGCAACCGCCAATAGCAGCATAATCAGTGTAGTATTGAGTAGTATAAGAGTGTACTACTGTTCTACATTTGAATAAAACTGATTCAACAACGGACGAGCTAGGAAAAAGCTAGAAATTGATTTAGCATCTACAGGCTCTCCTTCCAGAATAGATTTTTCCAGTTCTTCTGGAGTGAAAAACACTATTTCTAAATCCTCGTCTTCGTCTTGTACTGGTGGTTTCTCCAGCTTTTCCAAATCTTGTGCTAAATAAGCATAGATGATTTCGTCAGAATACCCCGGTGCAAGGAAAAACTCTCCTAGTTTTTGCCACTTCTGGGCGCGGTAGCCAGTTTCTTCCTCTATTTCACGCTGAATCGTCTCTAGGGGGTCTTCGTTTGGTTCTAATGTACCAGCAGGAAACTCTAACACCCTTCCCTGAACCGCGAAACGATACTGGCGCACGAGTATTAGTTTACCTTCTGGAGTGACGGGTATAGCCAGAGCGCCACCTGGATGACGAACGCATTCCCATTCTCCCTCTACGTTGTTAGGTAAACGTAAGCGATTGACCTCAAAATTAAATTTGCGCCCTTTGTAGTACAAGCGCTCTTTCAGCAGCTGGGGTAATTCTCTACCTAATGGCATAATCGAATTCCATTGTTTAAAAAGACACAGACTAACACTTTCGGAGGATGTAAAAATCAGCGTTGTCTGTGTTTATGGTTGGTCAAATTAGTTGCTCACCAATCGGTGTACTTCAGAACAGTCTACCGCTTTAACCAACTGTTTAATAGCATACCCGGAAATTGGTTCTATCCAATCTGGAGCAATTTCCGCAAGTGGTACCAACACAAACGCTCGCTCCCGCATTCTGGGATGAGGAAGCTGTAAGTTTGGTGTATTCAAAATTAAGTCATCATATAACAACAAATCTAAATCTAGGGTGCGTGCTTCCCAACGTTGTTGTCGTACGCGTCCAAATTTATTTTCAATTTGTAACAAAGTTTTTAACAGCAACTGTGGTAACATATCGACCCGCAGTATTGCAGCGCCATTTATGTAATCTGGTTGTGGTGGTCCGACGGCTTTAGTTTTGTACCAACTCGATTTAGCTTCTAAGAGAATTCCCGGAGTTTGGGCTAAAGTTTCAATAGCGGCTTCCAAGATAGCACGAGAATCACCAAGATTACTCCCAAGAGCAATTGCACTACGAACATTCATTAAGCAACGTCTTTTGCTTTTTTGTTTCAAATTCTTTCTACAGTAGTATTGCTTGAAGCAATAATCAAATATAATTTTGTATAAAGAATAACGCAAAATTACAATAAAATTTTGCCAAAATGCCAAAATAAATATATTAAATTAATCATGAAGTGATAAAATATCACGAATGTGGCGCACTAATCTAAAAACTTTTTATGGCGGTTAGATTGCAACTGCTTGAAGTCAACGACTTCTAGTTGAGTACAATTCCCATCCGTAAAAGGCAGGGGCTTGTAGTTAACTCTAGTTGACCAGTTTCAGTCCATTGACGGGCTACGTTCAGAGCAAGTGTTTAAGTTCCTACTCCGGGATGCTTGCCAGTCCCGCGACCCTAGAACCAGATTGTTAAACGTCCGACAGAAGTTTAGGCAGTGCAACCTGGACAGTTACCGACTCTGAACATTAACGAGGCAAACGTTACCCGAAAGGGGTTTCCCGGAAACGGGAGCTAGGGATAAGTCTTACGGGCTACCTTTCCCGTCGGACTTCGTCCCCAGTCTTAAAAAGACGGGGCTTCCGCCCTTTGATTTTGGTGAGGAATTGACGTGGTTAAGTTTAGCTCGTGGTTCAAGGAACGACCAGCAAAGTCGAGTGACGCTGATAAGCAGAAACCAGAATCGCCGCCTGGTCATCAAAATAACAACGAAGAATCCACTTCGGAGACGACATCACCAATCAAGCGCTTAAAGCGAAACCAATTACTCAACCAGATACTCTCCAAACTTCCTGGCAGTAATAAACCGCTTTATCGTCGCTATTGGTTTTGGGCAGGGTTGGGTATAAGTGGTGGAATGATTGCTATAGGCTCTGGTATTGCGGCAATAGACCAAAGTCTACCCGATAAAGCTGAACTCAACGCGATTGTTCGAGAGCGTACACTGACTATTAAAGCTGGTGATGGAACGATCATACAACAGCAAGGCGAAGCAACTAGAGAACAGTTAAAGATAGAGGAAATACCAGATAAATTTAAGAAAGCTTTTATTGCTTCGGAAGACAGAAGATTTAACAAACATAATGGAGTTGATACCCAAGGAATTGTCAGAGCAGTTTTGAATAACGTGCGATCGCAAGACGTGGTAGAAGGTGGTAGTACAATCACGCAACAACTCGCAAGAATTCTCTTCCTGAAACAAGAAAAAACTGTCTGGCGAAAAGTCAAGGAAGCTCGTCTGGCACAGAAAATAGAAGAACAATTGTCCAAGGACGAGATTCTGGAACGCTACTTGAATTTGGTGTACTTAGGTTCTGGGGCTTACGGTGTCGCAGATGCAGCATGGGTTTACTATAGTAAATCTGTGGATGATCTGACATTAAGCGAAATGGCAACGATCGCGGCATTACCTCCCGCCCCAAATCGCTTTTCACCACAAGTGAATGCAGAAGCGGCAAAACAGCGGCGAAATCTGGTGTTGCAACGGATGCAGGAAGATGGATTTATTACAGCAGCCGAAAAACAAGCAGCGATCGCAGAACCAATCAACATCAAACCCAGTTCGCCTAAGCGATGGGAAGTAGAAGCTCCCTACTTTATCAGCTACATTCAAAAAGAATTGCCAAAGTATGTTTCCCCCGAAGCACTAAAAGCAGGCGTCACAGTGGAAACTAGCCTGAACTTGAATTGGCAGAAGGCGGCGGAAGCAACTGTTGCCAAAACGTTGCGAAATCAAGGTCGCTGGGAAAACTTTAAGCAAGCGGCTTTAGTTGCCGTTGATCCCCGCAGTGGTGAAATTAAGGCAATGGTTGGGGGGAAAGATTTTGGCAAGAACCAATTTAATCGCGTCACCCAAGCACAGCGTCAGCCAGGGTCAACATTCAAAGGGTTTGTTTATGCTGCTGCTATAGCAAGCGGGATCAGCCCCTATAACAGCTACCTCGATTCACCCCTAGTGATAGATGGCTATGAACCGAAAAACTTCGATGAGGGTTTCCGAGGTTGGCTGACGATGAGGGACGCCCTCACCAAATCAGTCAATATTGTTGCGGTGAGGGTGCTGATGAAAGTGGGTTTTGAACCAACCATCCAACTTGCCCACAAAATGGGGATTAAATCAGACCTCAAACCGATGTATTCCTTGGCGCTTGGTTCCGCAGAAGTTAATTTGCTGGAGTTGACCAGCGCTTATGGTTCGTTTGCAACTCAAGGTTTACACGTAGAACCTCATGGTATTACCCGCATTATTGACCGTGGAGGTAAGGTGATTTGGTCTGCTGACTTCAAACCGAAGCGGGCGATCGACGCTGAAAGTGCAGCTATCATGACTTGGATGCTCCGCAACGTGGTGCAAAATGGTACTGGTCGTCCTGCTCAATTAGATAGACCCGTTGCTGGCAAGACTGGTACCACTGATGAAGCCCGCGATTTATGGTTTATTGGGTATATTCCCCAAATTGTGACAGGGGTTTGGTTGGGTAATGACGACAACAAACCGACTTGGGGTAGCAGTGGTAGTGCTGCTGACACCTGGCATGAATTCATGGAAAAAGTGGTCAAGGAAATACCGGTTGAAAAGTTTCCTGAAAGACCCAAGCTAGAAGGTCGAAAAGGTACTATAAAGGCGAAACCTGTCAAGGCTAAGCGAATTATAAATCGCCCCGTTACCTCGAATGACCAGCAAGTTGATGAAGAAAATTCTAGCAGGTCATATAGACGACGAAGAAGTCAACAAGTAACTTCTGATGATAATAGTAGCGAGGAGACTTCATCTAGAAGACGCAGAAATAGGAGACGCTATTATCAACAGGAGCAGCAACAACAAGAGGAAACGTCAAGACCAAGAAGGCGCTACAGTCGTCGTTATCGTAGCGAAGAATCAAGTTCCAGTAGTGAGTCATCCTCACAATCCTCACAATCGTATCGTCCACGGCGACGGCGATATAGAACAGAAGAATCCAATTCTTCAACTCCAAGAAGAAGTAGGCGACAGTATACACCTCCTGCAACCAACTCCTCGCCCTCCTCAGGTTCTTCAACTCCAACACGTTCTTGGCGGGAAAGACTCAGACCGACGCCATCCTCAGAAACAAGTCCTGAGGGCTAAAGCCGGGACGGGGTGATGGGAAGAGTACAAGAATTTCTCTTGTACTCTTCCTACTACCCATCATCCCCAATGCGGTTTGGATAAGATAATTTACTTACTGACAACTGGCAACCTGTAGAGACTGTACTGTACGGTCTCTACAGGTTGTGAAATTCAAGAGCAACAATCCTTAACTGAAGCGTATTGGTTCAACAGTGTGCCGTAACTGGGTAAGAGATGATTCGCTTTCTTCAACAACAATGGTTGGCTATGGACGGCAAGATTATCAAAAGCACTATCTGAGCGTCTCTACCAAGTGCTTTGTAATTAATTAGATTTATTATTATAAATGAACTTTGCCCAAATTACAATTTTTGACCCTTTAATGACTCTTTAATATGGATATTTCACTTACCAAACTACTGCAATGGTTAATTTTGACACTACTGTTTCCACTAGTCTTTCTTAATGGCTGGCTAGCGGTTCAAGTTTTTCAATATTTTCAACCTCTATTGACAACTTTTCTTTTAGCCGCTCTACTTGCCTTCATTTTGAATTATCCTGTTTCGATTCTCCAAAAACGGGGAGTGAAAAGAAATTATGCAGTTACATTAGTTTTTATATCAACTTTGATCATTATATTTGCTTTAGGAATGACTGTGTTTCCTATTATTTTAGATCAGTTTAATGAAATGGGGAAAGTACTTCCTCAATGGATTGATTCTAGTGAGCAAAAATTCCAGATTCTTAATCATTGGTCAGTTAGCCACGGCTTAAAGGTTAATTTCGATCAGATATTTACTCAAATAACCAATCACTTACCTAATGAATTGGAATATGTGGTGGATAAACTTTTTAGTATTGTGATAGACACCATTGATAGTATTTCCGAAGCTTTAATTACAGTCGTGCTAACTTTTTATTTGTTAATCGATGGTGAGAGAATTTGGGACAGTTTATTTAAAAAGTTGCCCTTAAGTTTTGGTCAGCAGTTGAGGCAATCAGTTCAGCAGAATTTTCAAAATTACTTAATTGGTCAGGTAGCTTTGGCTTTCCTAATGGGGATTTCACTAACTATAGTGTTTCTAGTTTTTCAGGTTCAGTTTGCTTTAGTCTTTGGTTTGGGAGTAGGGATTTTGAGCTTAATTCCCTTCGGTGATGTTGTTAGTCTTGCGGTAGTTACCCTCATCATAGCGTCACATGACTTTTGGCTAGCCGCAAGGGTTTTAGCTGTAGCTGTTGTCATTGACCAATTAATTGACCAGGCTATTGCTCCGAGACTGTTGGGCAGTTTTACAGGACTTAGACCAATATGGGTTTTAATTTCTTTGCTAGTCGGAACCTACATTGGTGGAGTCTTGGGGTTGCTGATTGCTGTACCTGTAGCTGGTGTCATTAAAGACGCGCTAGACGGTTGGCAAGTTCCTCCTGTATCCGGTTATTCCGACAATGCTGTTAAAGGTAAAGAATTACCAGAAATGCTAACAAATAAGTAGTTAGCGTCGCTGCATAGAGTGTGTTACGGCGCTAAGCAATGTTAATTGTAATTTTGATTGTTTTTTGCCCCACCCCCTCTCCTGCAACCAGAGGGGAGGAAGACTCTACTTAGCATTTTGTTTATAAAAATCTTTGTATGTCTTCGTAAACAGAGCAAGCACAGCTTTTGTATTAGTGTAATACAGGCATCCTGAAAAAGGAATCATAATAGTAATTGCTCTACAACCAGGGATTTCCTGATTGGTGTCAATCCGATGGATCTCAATCACATACTGATTTGGCTAGTGTGTCTATCATGCATCTCGACCATGATGAGTGCATCTCGTATTTCTGCTAAGAATAATCGTGGCTGGATTATAGTGTCAGGATTAATCTTGGTTGCAGTTGCAGTTTTGTTGTATCTGACTCCATCCCTGGGTGGCTTGATTGGTGCATGCTTGTGGGCGATTCTAGTCATCGTGCCCAACATTGGTAACAGGAAAGTTGACCAACTTATTGCTGAACAACGTTTTGGTCAAGCAAGCAGAGTAGCTAGCTTTATTTCCTGGCTTCATCCGTTAGATGGTTGGCGCGAGCAACCGAAATTGTTACACGCTATGGAATTAAGTCAGCGTGGAGCAATGGCTGAAGCTATTGCAATTCTAGACCGTTATCAAACTGCTACAACACCGACTGGTCGCTGTGCAACCGTCACCCTTTACCAAATGGATGCTCGTTGGGAAGAACTGCTGGTGTGGATACAGGATAACGTACCAGAAGCAGTATTGCGGAAGGATTTCGATATGCTGAGCGGCTACATAAGAGCGCTCGGTGAGACTGGCGACTTGAATGGTATGCTCGAAGCTTGGGAGCGCTATGAGGGTAGCCTGGAGAAAATACCTAACTTGAGAACGCGCGATTTTGCACGTATGTTGGTGCTAGCCTTTTGCGGTCAAACAGAACAGGTAGCAAGATTACTCAGTGGTTCACTGGCAAACTATTCAAACACCATCAAATTATTTTGGCTAGCAACAGTTGACCAAGCGGCGGGAGATGACCTCATAGCTCGTGAGCAATTTTTGAGTATAGCTGATAGCAGTGATGTTCGCATCCGCAACGCAGTAGCAAGGCGTTTGTCCAGTCCTGTGGTTGTAGCTGAATCAGTACTTACTGAGAAATCCCAACAGATTTTATCCAGAATTATTAGAGAAATGGAGTATGAGGCAACATATAGCGGTATCAGCTTGAAGCCACGTCATCCAATTGCCACATATTTAATTATCAGTTTGAATGTACTTGCCTTTGCTGTTGAGGTGAAACTTGGAGGTAGCACCAACGTTAATAACTTATACCGTTTAGGTGCGTTAGTGCCAGAAGAAGTTCTGACTGGAAGTTGGTGGCGCTTGTTAAGCGCCGCTTTTCTTCACTTCGGTTTCTTGCACCTATTACTAAATATGCTTGGTCTTTATTTATTTGGTCGCTTGGTGGAATTTGCCCTAGGAATACCGCGCTTTTTACTATTGTACTTCACTTGTGCAATTGGCTCAATGCTGGCTGTTACTTATATGTCAGTTATGGGCTATTCTCAAGCTGATTTTGTCGTGGGTGCATCTGGATGTGTAATGGGTCTTGTTGGTGCTTTTGCCGCTGTCTTATTACACGATTGGCTAAGGAAAAAAACGCGCCTAGCTGCTAGAAGTTTGCGAGGAATTTTGACACTTATTGTGCTGCAAGCCATCTTTGACAACACAACCCCACAAATTAGTTTTGTTGGTCATACTTCTGGGGTAATTATTGGCTTTTTGGTCGGGATGATTTTGAAGCAAACAAAATATCTAACTCGTTAGTACAATTTGAAAAATTGCGCTTGGGCGATGGGGTATGAGCGATCGCCCGTATAAGCTTCTTTGATAGCACAAAGCGTACTCAAGGCGATCGCCCGTGAGGGCACTCTCGCTCTGCGAAATCGCCCTTTGACATCAGACAAACATTACATTGGCACTGTACAAAGCTATGCACCTACAAAGTTACCTAAAGTCTGTCCAGAAGTCAGTTGGAAATTCCCTTCAGGTAGAGTATCCAAAATAGAGACAGCAGTAGTATCAGAACCAGCCAAGAATGCCGCCGTATTTGTATTCGTTGCCGTTCCCGTTCCTGTTATGACCGTGACATCCGCGATTAAATCTCTCACGCCGTTTGTTACCACAAATACGTCAAATCCAGCATCATTTCGTTGGACATTGTAAACATCTCCTGTTCCCAATTGAATCTGATCGCCAGAGGAGAAGTCTGTGATTTGAGCAAAGTCATTGTCACCAGCAAATTTGTAGAAGGAACCAGAAGCATTGCCGAGAATGAATCTGTCTGAACCAGATCCGCCTGTGAGGACATCTTGCTCGTTTGAACTTACGGTTGGTGCGTTTGTGGTACCTTGTAAGATATCATTCCCATCTCCACCCAGGAGTGTGTCGTTACCTAGACCACCAGTTAAAGTATCATTGCCACCCAACCCATCAAGAGTATTGTTGCCACCACTGCCGATAATACTGTCATCAAAAGGCGTTCCCTTGACATTAACAAAGTTTTCCACCGTAAAGCTAATCGAACCGATATTGGGGATATTGTTTACAGTGAGTTGATTTGCTCCCAAGTTGACATCCAAGGATGCTCCTCCTGTACTATTGGAAGCATCAATCGCATTTGGTTGACCAGCAGCCGCAACAATTCTCTCAATGCTTTGGAGTTGACCTCCACTTGAGTTTCCTTCGCCGATTGCGCGGAGCGCAGTGCCCAAAGGGCAATCGCACCTCTGGGAAACAGCGTAATAGCTTGTCCTAAGTTGCTGTAATCTACAGTATCAAACCCAGCGCCACCATCGAGTAAATCATCGCCTGTGGTACCTAACAGGATATCGTCGCCTCCTTTAGCCCTGATTTCATCATTTCCTTGTGTGCCAAAAATGATATCTGGGTTGTCAGTCCCTTCAATGAGGTTTCTCTCTGCGATCGCCAAAGTTTGGATGTTATTAGCGCCTTGAATCACAATCGCTGCATCTGCAGTAAAAGTGGTGTTACTTTGAGCTATTACCATTTAGGGTTCTCCTGAGGTTTTTCTGTGATTTCGCAATCTTTGTGTTGTATTTGAGGTTGGGAGAAGCTTTCGCCCATACATATCTCGGGTTGATGAAGTAAATTTTACGCAAAACTTTCTTATTTTTACAAATCATTACAATCAAGAATTTCAATGTTTTAGAAGACCAGATCTCAAAAACTCACACTATTTTGAAAAAAGAATGTGACAAATAGATTTTGTAGAGACGCTTCAAACAGCGCGTCTCTACGTATGGATGTGTTGCAAACATTTTTTGAATTGGTATCAGCTGCTGTGTTGTCTTTACTACACAAAAAAATCCCTGGTAAAGATACCAGGGAAAAAAATTACTATCACTATTTCATCAGATGTGTACTGGGAAGCCTCTATGGCTCCCTTAGGTCAGCCAGGGGTTCAAATGTTAGAGCTAAAAGTGACGTGGTACGAATTTTAGCCAACATTTGCGAGTAACAACTCTGGTTTCTCCGACTTACCAACTCTGACTTGACCGTCATCGTCAACATCCACAACGGCTGTGTCGCCTTCTCCGATTTGACCAGAGAGCATCGCCTCAGCTAAAGAATCTTCCAGGAGGCGCACAATTGCTCGACGTAACGGTCTAGCACCGTAGCTGGGGTTGTAGCCTTCTTGCAACACACGGTCTTTGAAGCGATCGCTCACTTCTAAACTAATTCCCTTCTCAGTCAAGCGGCTTGTGACTTCGCGTAGCATGATGTCAGCAATTTGCTTGACTTCATCTTTCTTAAGCTGAGTAAAGACGATAATCTCGTCGAGACGGTTGAGGAATTCTGGACGGAAGAAACCTTTGAGTTCCTCGTTCACCAGCGTTTTGATGCGGTTGTAACTAGCTTCAGCTTCATCTTCGGCGAACTGGAAGCCCAAACCACCGCCACCTTTCTCAATCACCTTAGAACCGATGTTGGAAGTCATGATAATCAGCGTGTTCTTGAAGTCCACGGTTCGACCTTTAGCATCGGTGAGGCGACCGTCTTCCAAGATTTGCAGCAGCATATTGAACACATCGGGGTGTGCTTTTTCGATTTCGTCGAACAGCACTACTGTGTAGGGTTTGCGCCGCACGGCTTCGGTTAACTGTCCGCCTTCGTCGTATCCGACGTAACCAGGAGGTGAACCAATGAGTTTGGAGACGGTGTGGCGTTCCATGAATTCGGACATATCTAGGCGAATCATCGCTTCTTCGGAACCGAAGAAGTAGGAAGCCAATGCTTTCGTCAATTCTGTCTTACCGACTCCTGTAGGACCAGAGAAGATAAAGCTCGCAATTGGTCGATTGGGATTCTTTAACCCAACTCTAGCGCGACGGATAGCTTTGGAAACTGCGGTAACTGCTTGCTCTTGACCGATAAGACGCTGGTGGAGAGTGTCTTCTAAGTGCAGCAGCAACTCTGATTCGGATTCAGTGATCTTGTTCACTGGGACGCCAGTCCATGAAGCCACAATCTGAGCAATGTCTTCCTCATCAACGATGGGGCTATTGACAGATTTATCAGTTTGTGTCTCACGCAATTGAGTTTCGAGTTCCAACTCCTTGTCACGCAGTTGTCCAGCTTTGTCAAAGTCCTGAGTTCTGACAGCTTGGTCTTTTTCCTTTGTCACTAGCGCCAATTCGCGCTTGAGTTCGCGATCAGCTGACTTCATAGAATTCCGCAGACGAACGCGGCTTCCTGCTTCATCAATCAAGTCGATCGCTTTATCAGGTAAGAAGCGATCGCTGATGTAGCGGTCTGACAACTTAGCTGCGGCAACTAGGGCTGCATCAGAGATTTGAACTTTATGATGCTGCTCGTAAGCAGAGCGCAAACCGTATAATATCTCGATAGTTTCCTCAACCGATGGTTCGCCTACCATAATCGGTTGGAAACGACGCTCTAGAGCGGCATCGCGTTCGATATGCTTACGGTACTCATCAAGAGTCGTTGCACCAATACATTGCAGTTCACCTCTTGCAAGTGCTGGCTTGAGGATGTTAGCAGCATCCATGCCGCCTTCTGTGCCGCCTGCGCCAATTAAAGTGTGAATTTCATCTATCACCAGGATGATATTGCCCGCTGTGCGGATTTCATCCATGACTTTCTTAATGCGTTCTTCAAAATCGCCACGGAAGCGAGTCCCTGCCACCAGTGATCCCATGTCAAGGCTGATGACTTCCTTGTCTTGTAGAATGTCGGGGACATTTTGGTTAATAATCCGTTGAGCTAGACCTTCGGCGATCGCTGTTTTACCAACTCCTGGTTCCCCAATCAACACGGGGTTATTCTTGGTACGGCGACCAAGAATTTGAACAGCACGCTCAATTTCCTTCTCACGACCGACAACTGGGTCGATCTTGCCTTCTTTTGCTAGCTTAGTAAGATTTCTACCAAATTCCTCTAAACTGAGAGTTTGGGTGCGTCTTTGACTACCACCGCGACCTGTGGAAACAGATGTGGCTTCACCTAACTGACGAATTACTGCGGTGCGGACTTGCGACAAATCAAGTCCCAAATTTTGTAGTACTTTAGCGGCGACACCTTCACCAGCCTCAGTCAATCCCAAGAGTAAGTGTTCAGTACCTATATGGTTATGTCCCAGGCTCCGAGCTTCTTTAAACGCTTGCTCGAAAAGGCTTTTCACCTTGGGGGTAAAAGGAATTTCCGGGGGTACAAAGCCAGAACCCCGACCAATAATTCTTTCTACTTCGCGACGTGCGTCTTTGAGAGTAACGCCCAAGTCGGTCAGCACTTTGGCAGCAATCCCTGTTCCTTCTCCAATCAGCCCCAGGAGAATTTGCTCCGTTCCGACGAAGTTGTGCCCCAGGCGACGCGCTTCTTCCTGGGCGAGCATAATGACTTTAATAGCTTCGGATGTGAAGTGTTCAAACATATCGGGTTCTTGCTCCCTTGCTGCTTGGGCTTTGGGTGATTTCAGTTGTGCTAAGATCTGAGTTTGTGAATTGGCGAGTCATTTCCGATTTGGGTGAAATTTTACTGCTCACTCAACACTCATTGCTCAGCACTCTTTGGTGATTCACCCTCACCTTAACATTTGTGTACTTTCTTAATGACAATGTATCTTTATTCAAAATCGAGTGACAGTGGTGAGAGCCGTAAGAGTTGAGGTGTGTTTGCCGTCAGTCGAGACACAGAGCTATAAAGACGGGTGTTTGATGAGTAGTAAGTTCTTGGTGGTTAGTGATACTTTTTTGACAACTAACAGATGTACAGACGCTTCAACAGCGCGTCTCTAACAATTCCCCATCTAAAATCCAAATCACAAAAATAAAATATATGAGCAAAGCAAATAAAGACCAACAGCATCCACTGTACAATCGCGATCGCCCTATCGTTGAGAATTTACTAATTGGTGAGGCGACTGATCATAATTTAGCAGAACTAGCGAGATTGCGAATCCGCTACCAAGGCTTTCCTGGTGCAAGAGACATCCAAAGCGACTTGGATAAAGTCTTACAGCAGTGGGGTCTTAGCGAACAAGAACTTTTTGAGAAAACACGCTCCTTACACAGCCTTGGGGGCATTTACAAAAGTCGGGGCAAAAAAGAAGAAGAAGATTGGAATTAGTCAACCACCAAAAGTGACAAATTATCTTTCTCATCTCCCTCATCTCCCTCATCTCCTCCTACTCGCTATTCTCCCAACTTCCCCTGCTCCCGATGCTCCCTCAATTGCCTCAAGAGGTTTTCTTGAGATGCAAAAGGAGCCATTGGACTAGTGGTAGGTCGAGGAGGCTGTTTGCCAGCACTGTTAACAGCAGTGTTTGAAATATTAAATCTTAACGAATCTTGATTGCTGCTTTGTGTGGGAGTAAAGATAATAGCGCTAGGTTGAAATGTTTTGTCATCACTGTTAACAGCAGTGTTTGAGGTCTTAAATCTTAACAAATCTGGATTGCTGGTTTGGGTAGGATTCGTCAAGGTAATAGTGGTAGGTTGAAACGTTTTGCCAGCACTTTTAGCAGCAGTCGGTGAGAGATTAAACTTTATCTGCTGTTGATTTGTATTCGGTGCGGAAATTGCAGCATTGTGGTTGGAAATGACAGCTTTGACTGAATCTAGAGAATCTGCAACTTGCACTTGCTGCTGCATCTGCTGTGTAGAGGACACTAAGCTACTCAAACCATTTACCAATTGCCGTAGATTTTGCCGAAAAGCTGGATCTCCGGTCAATTCATCCAAATCAGATGTAATTTTTTGGGTGTTTTCAAATGTCACGCGAGCAGAATCTAAAGTTTGTTGCAGTACCAACACGTTATTAGGATTGTTCAGGCTATTAGTCACCTCGCGCAAATTCGTAGAAGCCTGTGCAGCATTAGCAGACAGAGTTTCTAAATTTTTGATTAATTCTCCTTGGGTAACACGATTGACAGCAGGTGATAGGCTGCTAACTGTCTGGCGCAGTTCTTTGCTAGTTTCAGTGATATTGTTTAATGTCGCAACCAGCGAAGAACGGTTGCTTGTCACCAGAGTATCGAGGTTGTTAACCAGCTTATTAACTTGACTGGTGGTTGAACGAAGTTCTCTAGCGGTTGCACCGAATTGCTCTGCGGTATTACCAAATCGATTTGCTGTGGTACCGATTTGATTTAAGGTTCTTGTGGAGGATGTACTGAGTTGAGTTGTCGCTCGTTGCACTGTATTGGTAGTCGCGGCAAAGTTGTTGAGCTGTTGTTGCAAGCTTTTGCTTGCAACATTGAGGTTGCGAGTTAATTCAGCGACACTTGCTGCAGCTACAGCAGTATTTTCCACAGCTCTGTTAACGTTTTTATAAAACTCTGGCTTAGAGTATACAGTAGCTAGCTCGGTGCTGCTGCGAATAAGTTCATCGGTACTAATACCAATCTGACCTTTTAAGCGAGAGCCATTACACACAATCATGTCGCGGTTGCAATTTTTGTCCAAGGGTTTAGCAACAACAACCCCAGGGGGAAGCTCTGTTTTTGGTGTAATGTCAACAAAGATTTCACCAATCAGTCCGGACTGATTAGCCTCAACTATGACATTGCTGGGAATGATCAGGTCGGATTTGGTAATATCAATTTCCACCTCAACGTTGTTTGGTCGCGGTCGAATAGCAGAAATAGTGCCTACTTTGACGCCACGATACCGAACCACTGCCCCTTTTTGCATCCCGCCAGCGTTGGCAAATTCAACAATAGCTTTGTATGAATTGCTAGCAGCAGTGAATCTATTCAACCACAAAATAATTAACCCAAACACTCCCAGTCCTAGCAGGAGCAACAACCCGACAGAACCTTCTCGAAATGTTCGCGATCGCATTTTATTTCTCCTATCAACAATTAGTCCTGAGTTGTGAGTGCTAAGTATACCTATTCTCACTCAGCATTCAGCATTCAATAACGTTAGTTGCACACCCCTCGGGGGCTTTGGAGTCCCCACGGAGGAGCCAGCCTTTGTGGTGAGCATAAGCTCTAGGAGGGGAACCACTGCCTTGGGCGGTGAGCCGGTGTTTGTTGTCAGTGGCGTTTTCCCTCGTGTCGGCACAAAGAGCGAAAGGGTTCCCGCTCCTTGTAGAGGCAAAGCGGCTTAAGGCAGGGTGCGGGCTAGGGTTGGGGGGAAACCCGAACGTTCCTCAACGACGGGAAAACGGCAGTTCCTCTTGAGGGAAACTCCTTTTGAGCGTACTGGCGGGAGCAACGCAGTGGCTGCTTAGCACCCATTAACCTACAACATGAATCGGTCCAGATACACTTCCACTAATAAATTGTCTAATCAAAGGATGGTCTGTAGTATCTATTTCACTGACAGTTCCCTGCCATTGCACTTTACCTTGGTAGAGAAACACCACCTGGTCAGCCGTGCGACGAATGGTACTGTGTTGGTGAGTCACAATGGCGTAGGTACTACAAACTCCTTGTGTACATTGCAATTGCCGGATTAAATCTTCTATCACCGTCGAAGCAATTGGATCAAGCCCGGCTGTTGGTTCATCGTACAGTAAAACTTCTGGTCTGTCTTTGGGGTTATCGGGGTTAGACACAATCGCACGGGCAAAGCTAACCCGTTTTCGCATCCCCCCGGAAAGTTCAGCTGGGTAGCGATCGCCTATTCCCGATAACCCTACCATCTCCAATTTTTCATTAACCAGTTCTCGAATACGAGAGCGCCGCAGTTTTGAGTGTTGATAAAGTGAAAACCCCACATTCTCCTCCACCGTCAAAGAATCAAATAACGCCGCCTGCTGGAACACCATGCCAATCCCAACCAAATTTGTAGCATCTTCAATCAACCCCTCTCGCCGCACTCCTTGGACATAAATTTCTCCAGAATCAGGAGCAATTAACCCAGCGATTACCCGTAAAATTGTTGATTTACCAGTACCACTAGGACCGATGATTCCTAATGCTTCTCCTCGGTAAATCGTCAAATCCACGTTATCTAAAACCTTATTGGTACCAAAGGATATAGAAACGCCTTTCAGTTCAATCAACGGTTCAGTCATTGGTCATTAGTCATGAGTCACGCTTTCATTAGTCATGAGTTATGAGTCATTATTCAAAAGGCATTTGACAAAGGACGAAGAACAAAGGACAAATAACAAATAATAAAGGACAAATGACAAAAATGCGCTCTTGTGATGTCATTGTTATCGGTAGTGGTATCGGCGGGTTAACTGCTGCTGCATTACTTGCTCGTTACGGTAAGCGGGTGATTGTTTGTGAAAGCCATACAATACCTGGAGGAGCTGCTCATAGCTTCAGACGACGGGGATTTGAATTTGATTCTGGTCCCTCATTCTATTGTGGTCTGACAAGTGCCGAAAGTTTGAATCCTGTCAAACAAGTTTTTGATGTTTTGGGCGAATCCTTAGAAGCCGTACCTTACGACCCCTTTGGACATTACCATTTTCCCGAAGCCACCTTCAGTGTTTATGGCAATGTTGAGCGTTACCGTCAGGAAATAGCGACAATTACGCCTCAAGGTGCCAAGGAATTCAAACGGTTTGAAGAGCGTTTGTTACCACTGTACGACGCCATGAAAGGAATTCCTACCTTG
The DNA here is from genome assembly GCF_963920835.1 of Scytonema sp. PCC 10023. Lineage (NCBI taxonomy): Bacteria > Bacillati > Cyanobacteriota > Cyanophyceae > Nostocales > Scytonemataceae > Scytonema > Scytonema sp. PCC 10023. The sequence goes on along the minus strand of NZ_CAWUDP010000083.1, from coordinate 7,333 downwards.
GCTTTGCGGGCAGATTGGCAGGTGATTCCTGTATTAGTTAAACGTTATTTGCCATCTTTGTTAAAGATGCTACCTCATTTGCCCGTGGTTCAAGCATCTGTGGGTAATGTGATGGATGCAACAGTACAAGACCCTTGGGTCAGACGGCTAATCGACCTGGAATGCTTTTTATTGTCTGGTTTAAAGGCGCATGGCACTATTGCCCCAGAGGTAGCATTTATGTTAGGTGAACGCTCTCGTGCCTGTGTTGAGTATCCTGTAGGCGGCAGTGGGGCTATTGTGAAGGCTTTGGTGGGTGGGTTGGAACGTTGGGGTGGTCAGTTGCTCCTAGGATGCCATGTCGAGCAAATTCTGGTAAATTCTGGCAAAGTCTTTGGTGTTCAGTTAACAAACGGTGAAATCCTCAACGCACCCATTGTCATTTCTAATGCCAGTATCTGGGACACTTACACCAAATTATTACATCCCGATGATTTACCCTCATCCTACCGCAAAGCTGCTTTGGATACAGCAGTTGTTGATAGCTTTATGCATTTACATTTAGGTATCCGTGCCGAGGGCTTGGAAAATCTCACAGGACATCACGTCGTAGTTCACGACGCTAGCAAGGATATTACAGTAGCAGGAAATACTTGCATGATATCGATTCCTAGTGTGTGGGATGCAACACTTGCCCCAGAGGGACATCATGTGGTTCACGCCTACACCTTAGAACCATACGCGGGATGGGAACGGAACGCTGAGTATGAACAGAAGAAGCGTGAGAAAGCTCAAACTTTATATCGTGCTCTAGAGCGGATTATCCCAGATATCAGAGAGCGTGTTGTGTTGGAACTGATCGGCACACCCTTAACTCATGCCTATTATCTACGAAGGTATCGGGGAAGTTACGGTCCGGCTATTGAGGCGGGTAAGGGGATGTTTCCGGGATGTCACACGCCAATACGGGGTTTGTATCGCGTGGGTGATAGCACTACACCAGGAATAGGTGTACCTGCGGTAGCAGCGTCTGGCATTTTGTGCGCGAATACACTTTTATAGCTGACAAACTCCGCAAAGGCTTTCTTTGCGTGAGATGGCTTAGATATAGCGCTACTCACCCAAAAACACTGTTTGGGTTAAAAGTCCTATGAAATAAGCATTTTAGGCAATTCTACAGAAAAATTTTGAATTTTCATCGTTTTCCTTGCGGAATCGGTTAATTAAACAGTGATTCTACAGATACAAACACATTGAGAAATAACTATGACCTTTACAAATCAAGAAAGCGCCTCTGCTCAACTTAACAAACCTGTCCTTAAAGAAGGTTCTAAAGGTGAAGCTGTTAAAGAACTGCAAAAGCTGTTATTAAAATATGGTGCTTTCGTATCTCTTGATCACAACGGTGCTTGTGTATTTCCTGGTGAAGAAGTTGTTGACGGCATATTTGGTTCCCAGACAAAAAATGCAGTCATATTCTTCCAAGGTAAGGTGTTTCTTTTACAAGATGGAATTGTTGCAGATAAAACTTGGCGGGCGCTTTTTAAGGGTGCGCCAGTTGATATGCCTATCCTAAAGAAAGATAGTAAGGGAGAACTTGTTAAGAACGTTCAAGAAAGACTGGCGATCGCTGAATACTTCAACGGTAATATTGACGGTGAGTTTGGTAGGCGTACAGAAGCCGCAGTCAAACGTTTGCAAAAGGATACAGGTTTGCCACAAGATGGAGTTGTCGGCGATCGCACTTGGTTTGAGTTAAGCAAGATTAATACAGTTTTCTGCTAACTTATTCGTTTAAAAGAAACTACGTTTTTGATGAGACTTGCTGTTAAAGTCATAAAAAGATATTTAGAACCACAGATGCACACAGATTAACACAGATAAATAACTAGTGTGCACCTGTGGTTTTATTTTGATTACTCTTAATTGCAAGAGCCTTTTTGTTGAAATCAACTAACACCAAGTCTGCACAACACGACCTGTTAATTGCTGTCCCAACCAAAATGTATTACTAGAAAGTGTATACAGATTTTGCTTTTCGACTTTCCAGGTTTGCTGGGGATCAAATAAAGCCAGTTCCGCTTTTTGATCGGGTGCAAGCGTACTCGTTTTCTGTTGTAAACATTTGGCTGGATTCATACTCAGAGCTTTCCACAATTCCAAAGCTGTGAATTCTCCGGTTTCTACCAAATGCTGCCACAAAAGGGGTAATGCTAGCTCGTAACCAATTGCTCCTGGTGGAGCTTCGGCAAAGGCAACGGTTTTTTCTTCGTAGGTGTAAGGTGTGTGGTCTATGGCTATAGCATCTATCACACCCGTCCGTACTGCCTGCCGTAACGCTATCAAGTCACTGGGATTGCCTAAAGGCGGGTTCAATTTTAGGCTGCTATTATAACTTTTTATTGCTTGCGTGTCAAGTAAAAGATGCATCCAAGAGGTACTAGCGGTGATGGGGACACCTCTGGCTTTGGCTGCTGCAATTAATTCGACACTACGAGCAGTCGAGACACGCATGATGTGTACTGGCGTACTGGTGGCGGTGACTAATTCCAACAAAGCGGCGATCGCAGAAGTTTCCGCGCTGGCAGGTATAAAAGGCAACCCTAAACGAATCGCATTTGGACCTTCGCGCATTACCCCATTTCCGATCAATTCGCGATCGCAACACCAAAATGCGACTGGTTTCCTCAAAGGCTGGAGATATTCCAACACCCGACGCACCAGCCCAAAATTTTCCCAGGGCTGACCGTCAGTAAAGCCAACCACCCCAACTGCTGCCAAGTCTACCAATTCTGTCATTTGCTTGCCAGCAACATCTAAGCTAATTGCACCCCAGATGTACAAAGAAGGAAGAGGTAAGAAAGAAGATCGAAGAATATCTTCTTTATTATTTCTTGTTTCTTCATTTTTTAAGCTTACGACCACAGCAGGGTTATCAATGGCTGGGGATGTATCGGGTAAGATACTAATTCGTGTAAAGCCGCCAGCAGCTGCTGCTTGCAAAAGGGACAAAAGGGTTTCGCGTTCTTCAAACCCTGGTTCCCCGGAGTGGCTATACAAATCTACCAACCCTGGTCCAAGAACTAAGCCATGACAATCTTTAACATCAGTGTCATTGGGTACATCAGAAATATTATGAGTAACAGATCTGATATAGCCATTGTCAATGAGTACATCAGCGATTTGGTCAGTTCCAGAAACAGGGTCGATAACCCTTACTTGTTGCAGCAGTTCTCTTGTCATTTTAGCTACCGACTATTAGCTATCAGCTATCAGCTTTTTAACTTTTATATGTTCTTAACTGTACATTTGTGTACTTTCAGCTTAGAATCAACTATCGGCTAAAAGCTGACAGCTAATTGCTAAATGCTACAACGCCCCTGCCGCTGTTTTATCCAATACGCCTCCACCGAGGTGAGTGGTGATATTCATTGCTTGGAGTACTGGTAAACCACTTGCTCCCAAGGGGTAATCGATAACACTGACTGCGCCATTCCCCTGACGGAAATTCCAAAACTGTTCTGATGATAAACCCAGAACGTGACAAAGCAGGGTTTTGTTAGTAGCGTCATGAGCAACAATCAATCCGGTTTTGAGTTGCTTTCCAGATGCAGCCTGGACAATTGATTGCCATGTTGCAACACTACGTTCCCACACTTGCTGCAAATTTTCTCCTTCTGGCATTTGGACTTGGGCTGGTTGTGTTCGCCAGCGATGCAACTCTCCTGGAAATTCCTGCTCTATTTCTTCTTCTAATTTTCCTTCCCAAAGTCCGTGACTAATTTCCCTTAAACCATCTTGCAATTCCAAATTTACACCAGTATGGTACTGCAAGATAACTTCTGCTGTTTCTTTGGGACGTAGCATCGTGCTACTAACGGCAAAATCAATTTCCACATCTTTAAGAAATTGAGCGGCTTTTTGCGCTTGCTGTTTGCCATTGTCGTTCAGGGGAACATCAATTTGCCCTTGAAATCTGGTTTGGCGGTTCCACTCAGTTTCTCCGTGACGCACCAGCAACAATCTTACACCGTTGTGATTTGGGCGCAAGGAAGGCAGAATTTCTCCCAGATGTTGCGTCTGATTGAGAGATTCTAGTTGGACTGGTTCTTCTAATCCCCCAGAAAAATTGAGTACGCTAACGCTACAGTTAGATTGTTGGATGGAATGGTAGCGTTCTGGAGGAATTCCCAGCGCCGTGCTCAAAAGAGCCCGATTGATACCGTTATGCCCCACGATAAGTATAGTTTCGCCTTTATGGCGAGATAAAACTTCTTGCCAAAATTGCCGCGCTTGTGCGTACAACGAAAGAACAGGAAAATGTTCTGTTGTTTGCTCACTATCTTTGACAGACATCCGCAGCAGCTGGGGGCTTTCCTGCCAAGTGCGGTAGTCTTCAGGAAACTTCTCCTTCACTTGTGCACTAAGGATTCCCTGCCATAAAGGCAGGTCAATTTCCAGCAACTTATCAGAAGTTTGGGGAACAGCAGATTGCTCAGTATGAGTTGCCAGTTCATGATAGATGGTATCTGCTGTATCTTTAGCGCGTTGCAGAGGGCTGGTGTATATTGCTTTAAATAGGATATTACTGAGGGCTTTGCCTACTTTACTAGAATCACTACGACCTTTTTCAGTTAACGTGGACGCATCGGAACGTCCTTGTATGCGCTTTTCGGTGTTATAGCTGCTTTGACCGTGGCGCACGATAATTACACGAGTCACGTTTTGCCCTCCTGTATCTAAAGGTCTAATTCTACTGCAAAGCGTAGGCAGATTTATCTGTTGAGAAAAGTACCTAAGTAAAAGGGCGTATTAAATACGGTGGTAAGTAGATAGGTGGAAATAAACAGAACTTCGTTAAGAAATGTAAAAACGCCGCTAACCCTTACTAATGACTAATGACCAATGACTAATGACTGCCGAAACTCGTTAACTTTATTTGTACCGACCTACTTATCAGTCTAAACAAGCCACTAGTCGGTGTATTAATCCCAAAACGAATAACCCTCCAGGTTTATGGGCGTTGCAGCCCTAGAATCTGGAGGGGATTTTAATTTTTGGCATTTTTGGGCAAATTTTAGGAAAACTTTTGGTTAAAACTGAGTGAGAGTGAATTGTTGCTACCTTCTTGTATTTCTATCTAAGTTATCTAAGTCAATCTGCACCTGCACGCCGTCATTACTGTAAAATGAATCTTCTCCTTGTGGGAAAATCAGATTATTTGGAGTTGTGATTGGTTCTCTGCGACGTAATTCGATTTGATCGCCAAGTTGCCAAGCATCAGCTGGAGAAATGTTTTCTCCAACATTTTGCTGTGAAACATTGTTTGGAGAATTTCTTTCTGCAAAAAATCTTGCAAAATCATCCTCAGCTGTTCTATTATTTATCCCAGTTAAAGAATTTCCTCGAATTGTGTAATCCTTACTATTTGAGTTTGGTGCAACTGAGGACTGTGCGTTAACCTTGCTTCCTATTCCAACGACAGCTGCCACTATCGCCAAAGCAGCAAATACTTTATATTTCATTGTTTTTCCCCAAACCCTGCGTTATTTTTTTGGTCGGTATTGTACAATAAAGCTTTTTGATTTCTAGTCTAGAATGTGCTAGACAAAAAAACCGTATTGAAGTATACGCTTTCTCAAGTTGAAAGCAGTATTAGCTCAATTTGTTGTCTCCTATGGAGAAAACTTTACTAGCCACTCTTAATTTAGTAAATATTTCTAAATTTTTCCTCTAATTTGAGAATTATGCCTTTAAGCATACTTGTTTTCAAAGTAGGTTAGTTTGAGGCTTGCCTTCGGCAGTCTTGTTTGCCCAATTTCCCGAAGGGACGCTAAGAGCACGCTGGCACGAAGTGCCCACGCCCGGAGTGATTGCGCAAAGCGCAGCCCCGAAGGAACATCGCCTCGTACCTATTGCTCAAATATAGAAAGGAACCTTTTGACACCGATATACAATGCCCTTTGATACTCAATTGCTACCCCGCATCAATGGCAAATCTGTGCGGGAAAATGGTAAACAATACTACGTAGACGCTCAAGGAAACCGCTTTCCCAGTGTGACGACAATACTGAATGCCACCAAACCACAAGAGGAACGTGATAGGTTATTAAACTGGAAAGCGCGTGTTGGAACAGAAGAAGCTACGAGAATTTCAACAGGTGCGAGTCGTCGAGGAACGCAAACCCACAAACAAATTGAACGTTTTCTACTTGGCGAAAACCCTGTTTGTCCTCAAGGTAGTGTTGCTTATTGGGAAAGTATCAAACCTATTTTAGAAGAAATTGATACAGTGAAACTTGTAGAAGGCTCAGTTTTTCACTACAACATGAGCTACTCTGGCAAAGTAGATTGTATCGCTAGTTATAAAGGTATTCCCTGCATTTGCGAGTGGAAAACCGCAGACAAACCTAAAGGTTCAATTGAGCGTTTGTACGAACATCCACTACAATTAACAGCGTATTTGGGAGCAGTTAACGAGTGTTATCGAGAATATGATATTCAAGTGAATCATGCTTTGTTAGTTGTAGCAATACCAGATACAGAAGCAGAGGTATTTTGGTTTGAGCCAGAAGCGATGGCAGAGTATTGGAAACAGTGGGAAGAACGACTTGCCGAGTATTGGCGAAGCAGAAAAGGTTGGGGCTGGTAACGCAGGGAATTCGACCTGAAGATGCTCTTAAAAAATGAGGCGGAGCCTCCCTAACTCGTTTAACTCGTTCCCAGGCTGAGCCTGGGAACAAGAAGTTGGATGCTCTGCATCCTTAAAATCTAGAGGTCTTCTAGACTGAGGGAAGATAAAGTGCTTTGTTTACAAAGAATTGGTATGACTACTGTGTTCTATGTTCTTTGTTCATATTAATTTTGGCTCTACACATTGACTACACAACGAAATCCAATATGACACGTTGATGTATCTATTGTTTCTGGATGACGCGCTGCTGGTCGATAACGCTGGCAGTAATTAGGCGCACAGAGGAAGGAACCACCCTTAAGTACCTTTCTAGGTATTTGTGTCTGCGCCATATTTGGGTCAAAGCTCTCTTCTTGTGTTCCGCCTCTGGGGTTGACTGGAATACAGCAAGATTTCGTCTTCTTTTCCGGGTGAGAGTCTCGATACCAGTCAGTTGTCCACTCCCAAACGTTGCCTACCATATCGTATAAACCATACCCATTCGGAGGATAGGAGCCAACAGGTTCTGCTCCAGGAGAGTGCTGCTTTAAGTTTTGCCACGGGAACTCGCCTTCCCAAGTATTAGCCATCCGCTTGCCTTTGGGAGCAAATTCATTCCCCCAAGTGATTAAACTCAACGAATTTGTCACCAAATCCGTTGGTCTTCAGAACCGTGCATGA